>ONQO01000096.1 GCA_900319995.1 uncultured Bacteroidales bacterium | reverse complement strand
CGGCAAATGGACGAAACTTAATGGGAGGCGGAGATTTCCTCGGCCATCTGATTAAGGGCGACGCACTCGGCGCGTGTAATGGTACGTTTGTTAGGATCGTGCGTCCAGGGAGAGAGGATGAGGAGGCGACCAGAAGCGACGGCATCGAAAAGGAGGTCGGAGGGTTTGAAGTAATTGCCGAAGCCGTTATCAGAGAGGTAGATGATATAGCGATTGTCATGAAGGAGCGCGTGGAGCACTTCCTGTTCATCGCGAGAGATGAAAGGCGAGACCATGACCGTGCCTTTGGAGGCAGCTTCGAGGCAGGCGGCTTTGTAATCTTTGAGGGGCTGGTCGTAGCCGTGTTCGGCGGCATCCTTGACCCACATGCTGCGTACGTGGACGGGCTTGCGGAACTGCTCCATAAGGACACCGATATTACCGACGGCATCGTAGATACGGCCGTTGATCTCGACGTTGTGCTGGACACAGAAGAAGAAGCCGGGTTTGAGGCGCTTAGTAGCGAGGCGGGCGGGGTTCATTTGGACATAGCGGATCATCGACTGGAGTTGGCCGTGTGTGGACATGGGGCGGAGGAAGGGTTTCTCCGTGAAGATGACATTTTGCTCCCGGATAGTATCTCGGGAAACAGACGAAACCTGGGTGTCCCGGATAGTATCTCGGGAAATGAACGAAACCTCATTAGAAACGGACGAAACCTCCTTTTGATCCCGAATACTATTTCGGGAAATGGACGAAACCTTGTGGGTGGTAGGGTCGAGGGAGAGTTTTTTGACGCCTTGCCAGAAGCCACGGACGACAGCGAGGATGCCTTGCGGCATGGGGGCTGTGACGTGGAGAATGGCGTGCAAGTGGTTCGGCATGAGGCAATACTGGAGTAGTTTGATCTCGGGGTGTCGTTGGGAGATCTGGGCGAGGTCGTGAATGACGGCTTTGCCGAGTTCGGAACGCTCCACGTAGGCCTGCATGGGGTCGTCGTCTGGGATGACGAGTTTGCCCAGCAGGGGGTCGCGGGAAGGTACCACAAGGATCATGTGGTAGATGCCGATGCCGCGCCAAGCGCTGCCGTATTGTTGCCAATGCCAAGTGTCGTTTGCCATGTGCGCCAAATTTTGCGCAAAGTTACAAAAAAAATCTGAGATACGCAAGTTTTCGGGGGAAATTCTTTTGATGCCGAATACTATTTCGGCAAATGGACGAAACTTTTTGGGCGAGGGAGGGCGTGAAAGGGCGCCGGATGCTATTTCGGTAAATGGACAAAACTTGAGGATGCCGGATGATATCTCGGCAAATGGACGAAACTTACGAATCTGTTTTAGACGCGCAGAGAGATGCGATGATGAAGCCACGGAGAGTGGAATAGAACTTGTCGGAGGTTGTGCCGAGGAACTTGGCATTGGCGCGTCCGACATGTTTGTTCGCGGCTTTGCGGTATTGGAGATAGCGGTCTTGCCAATAGGCGAGACGTTCGGGATCGGACATCTCCGCCTTACAGAGGCGGACGGCTTGCGAGAATGTGCTGATTGCACGTTTGCGGCTCTCGGCAAGAGGTCCGGTATATGGATTAAGGATTGCGTACGCGTGCGTGCGACCATTGCGGGTGCGCATGACGATACGTTCTTTGGATGAGAGTTTGCCACTGAAATGGTCAAACGGAAGGGCGGGTTCGATGTGTGCCATGTGTCTAACAAATTAGGGTCAGATTAGCGCGTTCTACCGGCGTTGTCAGCAGAATATGACGTTTATCTAACGTGTATGTAACGTATATCTATCGTGTATGTATCGTGATTGATAGCGGATTTACGGCTGCAAAGATACAGCTTTTTTGCGATATATGCAAGAGAAAAGTGTAAAATTATGTAAATAGAAGTGCATTTTTTCTTTTTTCTCCCCATTTCGCAAAGCGACAATAAAAAAATATGCCCTTTTTCATAGATGCTCATATGCGAGCAGCCGGAGAATAAAAAGCAGGGGCAGGAAGACTGAAAGTCCCTGCCCCAAACCATTACGCGAAGATGCGATTATTCTTGCATCAATAATTGCATTACCACTTTTGCGGAGTATGCAACCGGGGTTCCTGCGCGGGGATGACACCACCGGCAGTGACCATGATATCCGGACGGCCGAGTTTCTTGAGCTCCTCGATGACCTGCGGGATGAGGGTCTTGTGACCTGCCGCAAGAGAGGAGACACCCAGTACATGGACATCGTTCTCCACCGCCTGTTTAGCTGCCTCTGCCGGAGTCTGGAACAACGGTCCCATATCGACATCAAAGCCGCAATCGGCATAACCGGTGGCTACCACTTTGGCGCCACGATCATGGCCATCCTGTCCCATCTTGGCAATCATGATACGGGGTTGACGACCTTCTTTCTTGGCAAACTCTGCCGTGAGACGACAAGCTTCCTGGAAGTTATCGTCGTTCTTAGTACCTGAAGCGTACACGCCTGAAATAGTTCTGATGGTTGCTTTATAACGTCCTACGACTTTCTCGCAGGCATCGGAGATCTCGCCGAGTGAAGCGCGGAGACCGGCGGCTTTGACAGCGAGTGCGAGGAGGTTCTCACCCTTACCGCCGTCAGCCCATTTCTGTACGGACTCGGTGATTTCCGCAAGGGCAGCCTGCACGGCTTTCTCGTCGCGGTTAGCACGAAGTTCGTTGAGGCGGGCTACCTGCTGCTCACGAACGGCGGTGTTGTCAATCTCGAGGATGTCAATCGGGTCTTCGTGCTCCAGACGATACTCGTTGATGCCGATGATCTTCTGTTTGCCGGAGTCGATACGCGCCTGTGTACGAGCGGCGGCTTCCTCGATACGCATCTTAGGAATACCGGTCTCGATAGCTGCTGCCATACCGCCGAGTTTCTCGATCTCCTGGATATGTGCCCAAGCCTTCTCCATGAGTTCCTGCGTGAGCGTCTCTACGTAGTAGGAACCGCCCCACGGGTCGATCTCCTTGCAGACCTTGGTCTCTTCCTGGATGTAGATCTGGGTGTTACGTGCGATACGAGCGGAGAAGTCCGTCGGCAGCGCGATAGCCTCGTCGAGTGCGTTGGTGTGGAGCGACTGGGTGTGACCGAGTGCAGCTCCCATGGCTTCGATACAGGTACGACCGACGTTGTTGAACGGGTCCTGCTCGGTGAGCGACCAACCGGAGGTCTGGCTGTGCGTACGGAGTGCCATGGATTTCGGGTTCTTAGCGCCGAAAGACTTGACGATCTTCGCCCACAGCATACGGCCTGCACGCATCTTGGCAATCTCCATGAAGTGGTTCATACCGATGGCCCAGAAGAAGCTGAGACGCGGCGCGAAAGTGTCCACATCCATGCCGGCATTGACACCTGCGCGGAGGTACTCCATACCGTCGGCAAGCGTGTAAGCCAACTCGATATCTGCCGTGGCACCGGCCTCCTGCATGTGGTAACCGGAGATGGAGATGGAGTTGAACTTAGGCATGTTCTGCGAGGTATATTCGAAGATGTCGGCGATGATCTTCATGGAGAACTTCGGCGGGTAGATATAGGTGTTACGCACCATGAACTCCTTGAGGATATCGTTCTGGATGGTACCTGCCATCTCCTCGAGTTTGGCACCCTGCTCGAGTCCGGCGTTGATATAGAACGCGAGGATCGGCAGCACGGCGCCGTTCATGGTCATGGAGACGGACATCTTGTTCAATGGGATGCCGGCGAAGAGGACCTTCATGTCCTCCAGCGAGCAGATACTTACGCCTGCTTTGCCGACGTCACCTACGACGCGCATGTTATCGGCGTTGTAGCCACGGTGGGTCGGGAGGTCAAAAGCTACGGACAGACCTTTCTGACCGGATGCGAGGTTGCGGCGGTAGAAAGCGTTGGACTCTTCTGCGGTGGAGAATCCGGCGTACTGGCGGATGGTCCAGGGACGGAGAGGATACATGGCGCTATACGGGCCACGGAGGAACGGCGGGATACCGGACACGTAGTCGAGGTGCTCCATGCCTTTGAGGTCCTCTTTGGTATAAATAGGCTTGACGTCGATGAGTTCGGGCGTCTGCCAGTCGGCGTTGTTCGGGCCAACAACCTTGGTCGCAGCCACTTTTTTAATGTCTATATCTTTAAAATTCGGCTTCATAATTGTATTGTTTTTTGTTCACAAATAATACTATATTGTTCACTAATTAAATGATTTTTTACTGTTCACTAATTTAACGAATTAAACGAATTATATTTAGACTAATTCGCTCGAATCCCAGTAATCAGGACGAATGATTCGCTTATATTCCAAATTAACTTCACCGAAATTAATCAGCAAACCAAGTTGAATCTCACATGCTCGCAAATATGAAAGTACTTGCGAATAATGTTCATCAACTAAGTCGTTAACTGCTTTTAACTCTACAATAATGTTGTCATAGCACACAAAGTCCGGACGGAAATTCGTATTTAGCAACTCTCCTTTGTAGTATACCGGGAACTCCCTCTCGCGCATATATGGTATATTGCGCAACTGGAACTCTTTTTCAAGAGCTTCTTGGTAAACAGCTTCTTTGAACCCACATCCGAGCACGCTGTGGACTTCCATCGCAGCACCAATGATCTTGTATACTTCATTTTTGTAGATTAGTTGATGTTCCATATTCGTTCATGTATAGTGCTCACTAATTATTGCTGTTCACTAATTGACCGAATTTAACGAATTTATTTTCGGTTAATTAGATTAATTCGTGAACCTTTATATTTATATTATCCGTGAACTGTGAAACTATTTCTTCAGTAACTGCGAGTTAAGTCCTTTGAGTGTCTCGAGGACGTTGCAACGGACGTGGATGAAGTTCTGGATGCCGAGTTTCTGGAGGTCTTCCATACATGCCGGAGCACCGGCTACGATGAAGATCTCTTTGGCGTTCTGGAGCTTCTTCCATGCCTTCGGCGCGAGGGTGGCGTACTCGTCGTCAGACGAACAGAGGACGATGATGTCCGCTTTCGCCTTGCGAGCCGCCTTGATACCTTCGGCGATGGTAGCAAAGCCGTTGTTGTCGATGACCTTGTACCCTGCGCACGCGAGGAAGTTACAACTGAATTGCGCACGCGCAATACGCATAGCGAGGTTGCCGATGGTGAGCATGAAAGCAACGGGCTGTTTCTTTGCGCCCTCAGTCTCCAAGCGGAGCTGTTCGAACTCCTCTGCCGCTCTTGCGACTGGCAGCGTCGGCAGCGCGTTCTCGCAGGAACTACCGCAACCGCAAGCAGCCTGTTTCTTATCCGTCTTGCAGGTACAGATACTTGAGCAAGCACCGGCGTCGGCTTTGATCTTCTTAGCGGCTTTCTCGGTGAAGTTCGGGAACTGGTTCGAACCAAGGAGCACCTCTTTGCGTTTGGCTACGTCGTTGAGACGCGCTTTGAGGTTAGCCGCCATGTGCTCCTGTACCTTGCCCTCAGCAACCATCTGGTACATGCCGCCCTGCTCCTGGATAGCAAGGAACTGCTTCCATGCCTCGGCAGCGATGGACGCCGTGAGGTTCTCCAGATAATACGAACCGGCAGCCGGGTCCACGATCTTGTCGAAGTGCGCCTCCTCTTTGAGGAGCAGCTGCTGGTTGCGGGCGATACGCTCGGAGAAGTCAGTCGGACGCTCGTAGGTGATATCGAAAGGCGTAACGGTGATCTCATCCACACCTGCCAGGGCTGCAGACATCGTCTCGGTCTGCGTGCGGAGGAGGTTCACATACGCGTCGAAGATAGTCATGTTGAAACGGCTGGTCTCGGCGGAGACGTTCATCTTAGCCGCATTGCGGAGAGCGGTGGTGAAGATCGGCGCTTTGTATGCCTCTACGATCTTCGCCCAGAGCAAACGTGCCGCACGGAACTTTGCCAGCTCCATGAAATAGTTGCCGCCGATACCCATGTTGAAACGGATAGCGTTGGCAGCGCGGTAGTTGGGCACACCGGCTTCGGTCAGCATCGTCATGTACTCGGCACCCCAAGCGAGAGCGTAAGCGAGTTCCTGCGTAGCATACGCGCCGGAGTTATTGAGCACCACGCTGTTGACACCCACTACGCGGTAACCCGGCAGCGCTTTGGCGGCTTTCACCACCTCGGCTATCTTAGCCGATACCTGCTCACGGGTCATCGGTTTGCCCTTCACGAGCATGTTCTTGATCGGGTCCACGTTGATGGAACCTACCATGTGCTTCACATCGTAACCCATGCGGCCGTAGTAGCGCACGAGGATGTTCGCGAGCTTCGGCGCAGCGCAGGCGCAGATGGAGAAGTTGATGGCGATGCAGTCAGCGGCGATACCGTTGAGCAGCGTCTTGATGAAATGGTAGGTCAACTTCTCTTTGTCCAGACAAAAACCGAGGGAGTTGATACCTTTGTTGAGCACCTCGAGGGCTTTCTCGTTCGCCTTGCGTGCGTTCTTGCAGGCGCAGATGTTCTGACGGATAGCCCAGTCGTTGTTTGTACGCGTACCGCGGACGTAGGGGAACTGACCGGGGGCGGAGACGGTAGTCTTCAGCCCTTTCAGGTCCTCACGGCGGTAGAACGGCTGCACGTTGAATCCTTCCGGCGTGCGCCATACCAGCTTCTTGTCGAAGTCGGCACCTTTCAGGTCAGCGATGATTTTTGCTTTCCATGTCTCGGTGGAGACCGGCGCAAAATCCGCCAACATGTTTACTTTGTTTTCTGCCATGCTTTTAATGCTTTTAATGTATTTGATTTATTTGTTTGATGTTTTTATCTCGCTCACACTTGAACGGTTGCTACTTATCTCCTTTTCACTCTTGCGTTTCGCTGCCTTTGGGGGCTTCATAGGCTAAACTTGTGAATGGTTGCATTTCGCTTCTTTTTTGTGTTTTTATTCCGTTTCTTTGATTAAGCCTGCAAAATTACATCTTTTTCTGCACATATGCAAGAAAAATAGCAAAAAACGTTTGACTTTTTGCATTTTTATCCTATTTCGCAGCATTCCGAGCACTTTTTCGTCTGAAATCTCTCTCTGAATCCTCAAAACCATGTCCTATAATAACGCAAATCCCTCTCCAAACCTCTCCCAATATCTCTCTAAACACTATTCTTCGTCTGTTTCCGGCAATTTTATGCCGGCTAATTATAGTATTCGTCTGTTTCCCGAAATACTATTCGGGACTAAAATACATAAAAATGCGCCTTTTTCTTGCATATATCAAATCCCTATGATTTTTATCTATTCTGCCCCAAAAACGCACACAAAACGCCCACAAAACACTCTAATTCTGCATTTTTCTTCCCATTTATTTGCATAAATGCAAAAAATGTAGTATCTTTGCAGCGAAAAATAAACTATGCGAATTATGGATAGACCTGTTTTTATTGAGGTTTGAGTCTATTAACTACTATGCAGGTCTTATCATGTGCAAGGACAATCCTTACTATGATGAAGTAGTTAACACTTTCCATAAAAACGTTATAAACCTGCCCGAGCAAATGGTCGGGAATAAGGAGTAATAATCGTCCTTTCTCGGACGTTAAACTGAGAAAGCGCAAAGCGTTGCGTAATGACATATTGATTAAAAGCATTTGCTAATGCTTGTTTGTCTGAGTAAACGAAATGTAGGAAGTTTCAGTTTGTAGTTCAGAAGCAAGTCAAAGCAGATGCCCGTTGGTATATTCACACGTATCTTTTTACAGGGATACGCGCCTATATACTAAAGCGGGCAACTGTATTGATTTTCCGACTACATGGGTATCCTACAACCTCGTTTACCGGATGACAATCAGTTGTCCGCGTTTTTGTTTGTGCCTAATGAAAAACGCTGCAAAAGTACAACAAATTTACGGAACGCACAAGCGCACAAGCAATTTGGACCAAAAAGGAACAAATTGCAGGGTCCACAGAGTAAACCGAAGCCTATAGGCTGTTTGCTATGGGGAGAGCGGAGGCACAAGTTGCCTGTTTATTTAGCAGAGCGGTATAAACAAATGCACACTTGTTGCCGAACGCGAAAAAAAGGACCAAAAAGGACCATACATATTTCACAAAAAAGCAGTACCTTTGCAGCCGGAAAGTTAAATAACACTATTTATATATTATTAAGGAGTAAGCCGAAAATCCAATAAAGAGTAGGCAAAACTAAAAATTTAATAGCTATGAGTAATCTATTACAAAGTGTCAAAAATGACATTACAGATTTCCTCTCGAAGCAAAAAATGTTCTTCTTTAATGAACGAGATTTGCAAGTGAATTTGGCATTGTATTTAAGTAATCTAAAAGACAAAGATTACAAAGTGCATTTAGAATATCACATCCCTTCATCGGTATTTGACAATTATCCATGGACGGAAAATAATATCTCCATTGATTTAGTGGTTGAGAAAAATGGAGAATATGTTCCTGTGGAACTAAAATATAAAACCTGTTCCTTGCCGGAAGGCAGTAAAATTAATCGGTTTGGCGAGCCAATGTGCGCCAAAAGTATTGTTAAAAATCAAAGCGCACAAGATTTAGGCCGTTATGGGTTCTGGAAAGATGTAAAACGCTTGGAGTTAGTGAAGAATAAATACGAGAAAAAGATTGCAGGTGGCATAGTCCTTTTTGTCACGAATGACAAATCCTATACAATTCAACCACAAAAAGAAAGCGTGAGATATTATAATTTCAGAATGCTTGATGCACAGCCTATTTCCGGCACGTTGAAATGGAAAGTACAAGGCAAAGATTGTGTAACAAAAGATCAACCTTATGTGGATATAGCATTGGAGAAGATATATACACCTCAATGGAATCACTATTCTTCTGAAATGGGTGAGGAAATGTATTTCGTACTCATGACCATTTAAAATGATAAATTTTGATAATCAACTAAAATTATACAATTATGAAAAATCTATTGATTAATCGTGCCCTTGCGGCTAAGAAAAAGAAAATTTTTACTTTCTTCCTTGCGCTGGTAGCCAGCGTAGGAACAATTTTTGCTTCCGACACCGACAAAGTATATGTAGATGGCATTTGGTACAGATTCGATAGCGGTACACAAACTGCCTCTGTTGTTTCTCCACGTTCCGGAGGCGGTTATTCGGCTAGTTACAAAGGATCTGTTGTTATCCCTGCTTCTGTAACCTATGGTACAACATATAGCGTTACAAGCATTGGAAATAGTGCTTTCTCTGGTAGCAGCGTGACCTCTGTAACGATTCCCAATAGTGTCACAAGCATTGGAAGTAATGCTTTCTATAATTGCAGCGGTTTGACCTCTCTGACGATTCCCAATAGTGTCACCAGCATTGGAA
>ONQO01000119.1 GCA_900319995.1 uncultured Bacteroidales bacterium | reverse complement strand
CATAAATAATATGGCCTATAGGTCAATTGGAAACCTGCATTTTGGTCCGAAATGCAAAAAAAATGAAAAAAGTTGCAAAAGAGGTGATAGATTTTGCAACTTTCTTGACTATATATAGAGGGGCATGGATTTCGAAGTATAATAGTGGCGCAAGAGTGGCTTGAGAATGGCTGATTGACAGCTTCGTCGGAAGCGGCGATCAATGACTTCGATACATCCGTATCTCGTATAGTTGTCGTGCTTCCTCCTCTCAAAAACACAAACACTTCGTTGGTTTATGTTTTTGGCTGTAATAGGGTATGCAAGTTGCTCGTACACCTAATTCTTAATAATCGGCAATTTTTACCATGGAAGTGTACAGGTGATTGATAGCACTTGCCTCCGACTCTACTCCGAGATTACCTCGACTTGCCTCCGATATCTATGTTGTAATTCACTAAAAACAAGGCATTTATACATTGTTATAATAAGGCCTCGTTTTTAGCAAATCTTAATAATCGGCAATTATAGTACGAAGACAAATCCACAACTTTCGGAACAAAATATCCACAATCTTCGGAAAAACGCTCCCTTATCGCAAAATGTTTTTTGTAAAAAAATACAACAAACCTCGGCCGTTTTTTTAGGCGGTCGAGGTTTAATTTTGTGTGATTAAGTTACTTTTTGCGGTTTAGCCAAATAACCGGCACTACAAAGACGGCAAGTAATACGATGCCGACAATAATTGTTATACTATTCATAATGAATTAATTTTAAAGGTTGTATATTTACAAATCAAAAACTATAGCAGCGTGTTTGGCTGCGTCGCCTTGCAGGAAACGCACCTCGCTAATCGGCTGGTAGTCTATCTGTTCAAAATGTTTTAATTGCAAAGCTACAAATTGTTTATCTGCGGACACGCAACA
Source organism: uncultured Bacteroidales bacterium (assembly GCA_900319995.1). GTDB lineage: Bacteria > Bacteroidota > Bacteroidia > Bacteroidales > Paludibacteraceae > Colicola. Next base: position 2,922 of record ONQO01000119.1, on the reverse strand, counting down.
TTCGACCAACAGATTGCCGTTCATCGCTTGTTCAAAGCGGTTCGTCTTAGCCAGCCGCTTTTCCAATACTTGATCTCCGAGCGCAAACAGCTCCTTCAGTTCCTCGCGCAGAATAGGTGCATAATAACGGCTGGTGAAGTTGAGACGGCTATCCGTCGGAGCGTAAACCAAGCGGTTGAACAGACCGAAGAAGGTGGATTTACGAGTGATATACGGTTGCAGGGCTACGGATTCTTCCAGCCCTTGTGGTTGATTTTCCATAATGAATTGAATCTTAATTGTTAATACGTTAAAAGCCTATATGTCAGGTAACCGGCGTATATTACCAGAAGAAGAACTCCGCCCCAACGGTTGATAGAGCGGTTCTTGTTGCGAAGCAAAAGCCAAACGGCTAACGCGCTGACGGCTACCAAAGCGGCATCTATCTCGATGCCGGGATAAACAGGCAGATGTTTGATTGTTGCACTTGTTCCCAAGATGAAGAACACGTTGAAGATGTTGCTTCCGACGACGTTGCCGATAGCTATGTCGTTATTGTGTTTGAATGCAGCCACGACGGATGTTGCCAGTTCCGGCAAAGAGGTTCCGAGCGCTACGATGGTCAGACCGATGACCGATTCTGCCACACCGCAATAACGGGCTATCGCCACGGCGCTCTTAACGATCATTTCTCCTCCAACGACCAAGCCGACAAGCCCAGCCAGAATAAGAACCACGCATTTCCAAAGAGGGAAAGGAGTGGATTCGGTTGTTGTCGTGGCATCGGCTTTAGCGGTGTAAAACGTATAGAAAAGGAAAGCAGCGAAAACAACCAGTAACGCTAATCCCTCTACGCGTGACAAGCCTTTGGGCTCCATTGGAGAGGAGATAAACACAAAGACCAACACCAGAACTCCCGCCACGATATTCAACGGGATGTCAAGACGAACCGTGCTTCGCTGAGCCACCAGCGGGCATACAAGCGCGGAGCACCCAAGGATAACAAGTGTGTTAATGATATTTGAACCGAGGATGTTGGTAATGGCAAGATCCGTTGCGCCGTCCGCCACGGAGACCATATTCACCACAAACTCCGGCATGGATGTACCAAACGCAACGATGGTCAGACCGATGACGAGGTCGGTTACGCCCAAGCGTTTGGCAAGTTTGGATGCGCCATCTACAAGCCAGTCTGCGCCTTTGACCAAAAGCACTAAACCAACAACCAAGAAAAGTCCTAATAAAATAGGATTCGATAAATAAGATGATACCATTTTATTGTTTCAATTTGTGTTGTTAATATTCAGTTATTTCGCTGAAAGTCAACACAAAATGCGCCGGAGGAAGTACACATAGTACGTGCTCCCGGCAGACGAACAGAAAGGACTTGTCTCAAGCCGTTCCTGACCGCGAAAAACAATAAAAACAGGTTGGTAATGATGAATCATTTTGCGCAAGAAAGCCGTTCGGGTTCTGTTCTTGCCGAAAGGCGTGCGCTGGGTATTTGCACTGAAATGAGTGGGTACAGAGGCGGTTATGTTTGAACCATTGTTGGCAAGGGTCAAGGGTTCGCCTTGTATCCCCACAAGCGTGTGATGGTCGGTTTGTTGCACTGCGCAACCGGACGTTTGCACCGGTTGCACAGTAGGCTTATTCATCGGCTCAAACCACTGAACGCCGATGCTCACCAAGATCAACAATATGTACCAAAATCGTTTCATCTCAAAAGCGAGTGCAAAGGTACTACTTTTTTTTGAATTATACAAATATTTTCGCACTAATCTTCCCAAAATCCGCCCAAAGATACAATAATTCGTCTTATCTCGCTCTGCTCGAACGATTACTTCTCTCATCCCCGAATCTCTGACGCGGAGATGCCGAGGTTTTGGCGGATGTAACGGCTGAGGTGGGCAGTGGAGGAGAAATCGAAACGGTATGCGATGTCGGTTAAAGTCAGAGAACGGTCACGGAGAAGACGGGCAATCTCGACCGAGGTGTAGCGGTTGATCCAATACGCTGCTCCGGAACCGCTGATGGACTTGCAGGTCTCGGAGAGATATTTGGGTGTGACGCACAGTTGGTCGGCATAATAGGCGATGTCGCGGTGTGAGCGGTAATCGCCGCGCTCCAACATCTCAAGAAAGCGGTTCATGAGGTGCGCGTTCTGGTGGGTAAGGCCGTTGGACTCGGCGTATATCTCCGCATGAAAATCAAAGAAATCAATGATCATCGCTTGCACGGCATTGAGCGTCAGGTCGAGATAAAAACGATGCTCTTTCTCCGCGCAACGCGTACGCACGTATTCCATATTCTCTTTGCAACGCTCAGCCTGCCGTGCGTTGAGGTGCATGACCGGATCGTTGAAGAGCATCATATGTCCGCGTGTGCCGTAATTAGAGAGCGGCAACGCCATCTGGATAAACTCCGGCGTGACATAGACGGTAATGGTCTGAAAATCAGGGCTTGCATCGGATATCTGCGCATTCTCGCTTCGCTGCATAATGATACAATCGCCGCGCTGCAAAGGGAACGACGCGCCGTTAAAAAGCAGCGTCGCCGTTCCTTGCAAGCACAAAGCGTGCGTCAGATAACCCGTGTGCGCGAGTTGCAAATCCGTGGATAATATGTCGGCAAACTCAATGGGTTGCATGCTTATTGACAACCTTTGTAATTGAGCCCGTAGAGATGGATCATCTCCACTTCTGCCCCTGCTTCCTGTGCGCCTTTCATGGCGGACTCCAACATCTGCGCGGTATTTTTGTTCTTCCGCGGAGAACCGTTGATAAAGATTGCTCTCATGATTTTAGAAATATTTGCGAGTGCAAAGGTACTACTTTTTTCGGAAACATGCAAGTATTTGGGCGAAAAACTATGGCAAAATCCACTTAGTCGTCTATGCGGACAAACTCATAATTGCTGTTGAACTCAAGTTCGAGACCGGAA
>ONQO01000093.1 GCA_900319995.1 uncultured Bacteroidales bacterium | reverse complement strand
AACCGACGGCTCTATTGCCCCGCAACAGGCACTCACCGAAGCCGCTAAGATTCTTATCTACCACTTCATGCTCTTCTCCGACGAGCGTATCGTTCTCGAAGAGGAGACCAAGAAGAACAGCAATGCCCTTGACGAAGAGATACTTCGCATGCGCCAACTTCTCAACCAGAAGTTGCAGGATATGGATCTCTCCGTACGTGCGCTTAACTGCTTGAAGGCAGCTGAGGTAGAGACTCTTGGCGAACTCGTTAAGTACCACCGCGCTGACCTGCTCAAGTTCCGTAACTTCGGTAAGAAATCGCTTACCGAGTTGGACGAACTGCTTGAGCGTAACGGTCTCGCCTTCGGTATGGACATCTCGCGCTACAGAGCGCTTGACTAAAAGAAAAGTAGTTTTCGTAGTTATCGTAGTCTGCGTAGTTTACGTAAATTACGAAATCTACGGAAACAACGGAAATAACATTTTTAATAAAGTTATAAAATAATTATTATGCGTCATAATAAAAAATTCAATCACCTTAGCCGCAAGGCCAACCATCGTGCAGCGATGCTGTCCAACATGGCTTGCTCGCTGATCATGCACAAGCGTATCAGCACAACCCTCGCTAAGGCTAAAGCGCTCCGTATCTACGTTGAGCCGATCCTCACTCGCGCTAAAGAGGACAACATGAACAACCGTCGTTTGGCTTTCTCCCTGCTCAAACAGAAAGAGGTCGTTACCGAACTCTTCCAGAATGTAGGCGAGAAGATCGCTAACCGTCCCGGTGGTTACACCCGTATCCTCCGCACCGGTTTCCGTCTGGGCGATGCAGCTGAGATGTGTATCATCGAGCTCGTAGATTACAACGAGAACATGCTTAAGGAGACCAAGAAAGCAACCAAGAAAGCTACCCGCCGTGCCGGCAAGAAAGCCGTTAAGGAAGCTGTAGAAGAGGTTGCTGCCGAGGCTGCTCCCGAAGCTCCCGCTGCTGAATAAAAAACTTTCGTAATAACGAGATTACGGGATTACGTAATAACGTTGTTGCGATAAATCGTTAAGAAACTATGTTTTTGGATGCAACCAAACATAATGAAAACGTGACAGATCTCGCCAACGCCAAGGTTGGCGAATCTGTTTCTGTTTCCGGCATGATCCATAATGTCCGCGTGACGAAATGGGGTGGTTTTATCGTGCTCCGTAAGAGCCGCGGCTTGTTGCAGGCGGTAGTGAGCAACGAGACCTCCAAGTTCTTTGACGAGCAGGGCAATGAGATAGCGATGAACGACCTTTGCCGCGAGATGGCGATCACCCTCACCGGTACTGTTAACGAGGCGAAGATCAAAGACCCCGCAGCTTTCTACAACACGATAGAGATTGCTGTAAGCGAGGTTCGCGTCCTCTCTCGTCCGACGACTGCCGAGGTAGTAGATATGAATGCCCTTAAGTTCGGCGACGAGGAGACCCTTCTGCGCTATAAGTTCGACAACCGTCAGGTGACCCTCCGTAACCCGCGCGACATGGCGATTCTCAAAGTGCAGAGCACTATCGCCCGCGCTTTCGGTGAGTTCCTCTCCGCCAACGGCTTCACTCAGATCTTCACTCCGAAGATCGTGTCCGAAGGAGCAGAAGGCGGTGCGAACGTCTTCAAGATGGATTATTTCGGCAAGCAGGTCTATCTTGCGCAGAGTCCGCAGTTCTACAAACAGATCGGCGTCGGCGTCTATGAGCGCGTCTTTGAGATAGCTCCGGCTTACCGTGCAGAGAAACATGCTACCTCCCGCCACCTCAATGAGTATATCTCCCTCGATGTGGAGATGGGCTTTATCAAAGGTCAGGAGGACGTCATGACTCTTGAAGCAGCTTTGCTGCGCCATATCATCGCGGTTGTAGAGCGCGATTGTGCGCATGAGCTCCACCTGCTCAATGCCGTTAATCCTGTTCTCCCAGAGCAGGTACCTGCATGGAAACTGAGCGAAGTACATGAGATCCTCTTCGAGAACGGGCTCTGCGAAGCAGACCACCGCGGCGAGGATGACCTTGCGCCGGAAGAGGAACGTGCGATCTGCAAGTACGCTTTCGAGAAATACGGTTCGGATTTTGTGTTCGTCACCCATTTCCCGTCGGAGCACCGCGCTTTCTATGCGATGGACGACCCAGAGGACCCGAGTCTGACCCTCAGCTTCGACCTCCTCATGAGAGGTCTCGAGATCACCTCCGGCGGACAGCGTATCCATAAAGAAGCCGACTATCGCGAGAAGATGCTCCGTCGTGGCATGAACCCCGATGCGTTCCATTTCTATCTTGATACCTTCAAAAATGGTATGCCGCCTCACGGAGGTTTTGCTATTGGTCTGGAGCGTATCACGGCATGCTTCTTAGGTATTGCGAACGTCAAGGAATGTTCGATGTTCCCCCGCGACATCAATCGCGTAGCACCATAATCAAGGCCGTCCTACGGGGCGGTCTTTTTTATTGTTTTAGTTTCAAGAAGTAGATGTTTGTCAGTTTCCCGCTCAAATTCTTGCTGACGTTATATATAATTGCAAAGCAGTCTCTTTTGGACCAGAATAAGTGTATTAAATATTAAATGAGCGACTAAATGAGCAAAAATGGAACATTTTGGGTCATGATAAAAGCAGGACAAAACCTCGTTAAAAGGTCGTTTCACGCTCGTTATGGTCTCGATGGTGATTTGAAACATTTTTATTACTATCCGTTAGGAAACAACAAATAAGTGCCATATTGACATGCAGCGAAACTAGCCCTAAAAGGAACGATTTTATCACAAATTAACCAAATTAAACAAAGTTTTCTTTTATCAAAATGTGCCCTGCAGGATGCTTTTTTTTATATTTATTTGCATATGTCAAAAAAAAGCAGTACCTTTGTCGTCGCAAAGTCTAACATGAAATCATTATGCGAATAGTAGTATTTACCGGCGCAGGAGTCAGCGCTGAAAGCGGATTAGGAACGTTCCGTGATTCAGACGGGTTATGGGAACATTACCGAATAGAAGATGTGTGCACTCATGAAGCATGGCTTCGCAATCCGCAGTTATGTGTAGATTTTTACAATGCTCGTCGTAAGGACACGTTGTCCGCTCAGCCTAATGCGGCTCACATAGCAATCGCTAAGTTACAACAAGCGGTTCCCGGGACACGTATTATTACCCAAAACATCGACGATCTCCATGAACGTGGCGGCGCCAAAGACGTCGTTCATCTGCATGGCGAGATCACCAAGTTGCGTTCCGAGCGTAACGAGACGGCCACCGTTCCTTTGGAGGGATGGGAGCAACATTACGGTGACCGTCATCCGGACGGTTCTTTGTTACGACCATATATTGTGTTCTTTGGAGAAGGCGTGCCGTATTTTGATGAGGCATGCAGAATTGCTTCGCAAGCGGATATTATGGTGGTAGTGGGTACGAGTTTGAATGTTTATCCTGCCGCTTCGTTGATTCACTATGCGCCGGAAAACTGTCCGATATATTTCGTGGATCCCGGCCAACCGGAATTCGGCATGTGGGCTAACCGAATCACCCATATCCGCAAGAAAGCCACGGAAGGTGTACCGGAGTTAGTGGAAAAATTGATTAAGGAATTCGGGAAATAAAAACCTATGAATCCATATATCCAATCGTTGCGATTAAGGACGTTGCCGCTTTCTGTGTCGGGAATCATTCTCGGCACGGGTTTGGCGGGTTGGTCTCATTGGCTTACATTTGCTTTGGCGATGTGCACGACCCTTTGTTTGCAGATCCTGAGCAACTTGTGTAACGAGTTGGGCGATGCGCAAAAGGGCACGGATACAGATCAGAAAGGTCGCGAAGCCTATGGTTTACAATCCGGTACGATAACCGAGAAAGAGATAAAAACCATGATATGGCTTTTTATAAGTCTATGTGTTCTTTTTGGAATAGGGCTTATATATAGTGCATTTGGTAGTCTATGGAGTTATCAAAGTCTAGGATTCATGGGGTTAGGTCTGCTTGCTATCGTAGGAGCAATCACTTATACATTGGGTAAGCATAGTTACGGTTATATCGGTCTGGGTGATTTGGGGGTGTTTGTGTTCTTTGGTTTGGTGAGTACTTTAGGTGCATACTATTTACAGACCCAGACAATGACCCGTGAAGTTGTTTGTCTTGGTGTGGCAATAGGACTGCCGTGTGTGGGAGTGCTGAATCTAAATAATATACGTGACATGGCGCATGATATTGCGCACGGCAAGCGAACTTTTGCAAGTTTATTAGGACCCATAGGTGGTCGAGTGTATCAAACACTATTGTTAGCAGGTTGTTTGGGCATTTTTATCATGTACGGTCGTTATTGGGTATTGTGTGTGCTTCCTGTGTGGGTGTGGCATTTATGTTATGTATGGACTCATCGCGAAAAGCTGGATAAACAAATGCCAGTATTGATGATAACCACCCTTTTGGTTGCAGTTTTAGCGCTAATTTAATAAAAAGTACACATTTATGTGTAATTTTTGACGCATTATTTGCGTATGTGGAAAAATTATATTACCTTTGCAGGCGCAAAGGTTTTTTAATTATGAAAGGAATCATTTTAGCAGGAGGGAGCGCAACGCGTTTGTATCCATTGAGTAAAGCCATCAGCAAGCAAATCATGCCCGTGTATGACAAGCCGATGATTTATTATCCGTTGAGCACGTTGATGTTGGCAGAAATTCGCGAGGTATTGATAATCAGTACTCCGCGCGATTTGCCTATGTTTGAGGAGTTGTTAGGCGATGGCAGTCGAATAGGCATGAAGTTGAGCTATAAGGTGCAGTTAGTGCCCAATGGTCTTGCGCAAGCATTTGTTTTGGGTAAAGAGTTTCTGAATGGCGAGCCTGGTTGTCTGATATTAGGCGATAATATGTTCTATGGACAGCATTTCGGTTCCATGCTTAAAGAAGCCGTATCCACAGCACAAGAAGGCGGCGCGGTTATTTTCGGCTATGAGGTGGCGGATCCGCGGGCGTATGGAGTGGTAGAATTTGACCAAGATGGCAAAGTCTTGAGTTTGGAAGAGAAACCAGAGCATCCGAAGAGTAATTATGCTGTTCCCGGTCTGTATTTTTATGATGAGACCGTGTGTGAGAAAACTGCTAATCTGCAACCAAGTGCTCGCGGCGAGTATGAAATTACGGATTTGAACAAGTTGTATTTATCGGAAGGTCTCCTGAAGGTAAAACTGTTCAGTCGTGGTTTTGCATGGCTTGATACGGGCAATTGCGATAGTCTGTTGGATGCCGGCAATTTTATCGCAACGATACAGAATCGTCAAGGTTTCTATGTGAGTTGTATAGAAGAGATAGCATGGCGAAACGGTTGGATTAGTACCGAGCAGATGGCATCATTAGGCAAGGCGATGAAGACCAATTACGGGCGCTACCTTGAGCGGTTGGCAGCATCCAAACGCTAACCATTATTTCCATTGTTTTTAAAACCAATAATCTGCGATGAAACGATTTTGCTATATATTTGCATTCCTGATTTTCGCGCTCTGTACAGAGGCAAAAGAGCATTATATCATCCGCCATTATTCGATAAAAGACGGAATGAGCCAGAATACAGTCATGGCGATACTACAGGACAAACAGGGTTTCATGTGGTTTGGCACATGGGATGGTTTGAACCGTTTTGATGGCTATACTTTTACCGTTTATAAAGGAATGCATGACGGAGTTCAGGCAGAGGTTAACAACCGCGTAGACTGGATTTACGAGGATGAGTCTGAGCAGATATGGTGGGCAACTTATGATGGCCATTTCTACCGATTGGATGCCCTGCGCCGTGAAACGACCGAGCAACCGTATGATAGTCTGCCGGAAGGAATGATTGCCAAAATGAACGATGGTGACAAGAACACAAAAGTGGATGCCAATGGAATTATATGGCAGGCAGACAATACCAATGGTATATTACGCTACCGTTCCGGCGAGTGGAAACGTTTCACGCCCAAATTGGACAATCGTTATGCGGGTCGTTTGCGTAAACATTTCTTTACATTGGAAGACAATCAAGGACGCATATGGGTTAATCCGACCGGCGGCGGGTGGAGTTATTATGACTACGAAAAGGATGAATTGGTTTATCCCATAGAAGGACTGACGAACATGATTCACACGGCGTATATAGACCGTGAAGGGCAGATGTGGATAGCGACCTATGACGGAGGTGTTGATTGTGTGAACATGGATCCTATGCCGTACAAACTATATGACATGCGAAAATCTGAGCAGGATAACGGTGAAGTACGCGCGTTTACGGTGACCAAAAAGGGAGAAATACAAACGCTGGTCAAGTCCGAAACCAATGTTTATTGTGCCCTTGAGAGCCGTTACGGAATGTTGTACGGAACCAAAGGAGACGGACTAAAGAATATTACCACCAAGCAGACTATTCCGACAAATCATCCGGATATATACGATATAGAAGAAGGAACGGACGGAACGCTTTATGTGGCAACTTATGGTGGTGGCGTGAATATCATCCGGCGGAACGAGGCACAGCATAAATGGTTGGACCCGGAAATAGCAGGTAATGGGATGAAGGTGCGTGATATCGAACTGGTGGACAGCACATTGTGGTGCGGAACGACAACAGGTGTGTTGAAAGTGGATCTGTGTAATATGAACTGCACCGTTTACCCAAGCTATGACATCCGTGCACTATGCTATAGTCATGGCCGGTTGTGGCTTGGCTCGTTTGGTGGTGGTTTGCTGGCGATAGACTTAAAAGATCCCAAGGCAGAAATATCCCATATGGAGACATTCCATGATATAATTCTTGCTTTGACCGGAGATAGCGACAATATATGGTTTTGTTCCGAGAATACAATTGCGCAATTGAACCTTGAAACCAATGATTTGTATTATTACAACGCGCTTGAGAGTGAGAGCAACACATATTTTACCGAAGCGGAGGCATTCTGTGCTCCAGACGGCGCGGTTTTGTTCGGCTATTCGAATGGCTATTGTTCATTCAATCCGTCCCTGGTAAAGCACACTACTTCTATCCCTCCAATTAATTTCACGCATATAGAAGTGCAGGGTTCAGAAGTTTACGGAGACACTATAACCGTGGAGCACGGAAACGATGTCACCATTGAGTACGCTGCGATGGATTTCATAGGTTCAGACAAGATAGTGTATTCGTACAAGATGGACGGTATTGACAGTAATTGGAAGTATGCAAGGGATGTTAGACGCTTGACGTATAATAACTTACACTATGGCAACTATGTTTTTCATGTCCGCTCAACCAACCGCGAGTGCGGCGAAGTAGATAACGAACAAATATTGGTTATCTATGTCCAAAGACCTATATGGTTGTCCTGGTGGGCAATACTGCTGTATGGAGTAGGCATTATACTGGTAATCGGATGTATAATCTCAGTGATGAGTATTTACAACAGTCTGCGCCGTAAAGTACAAGTGGAGCAGCAGGTAACGGATATCAAGTTACGTTTCTTTACGAATATCAGTCATGAGTTACGAACCCCGCTGACGCTGATTACAGCGCCGATTGAGAATATTCTTCAGACGGAACGTATCAGTCAAAGTGTCCGTGGCCAATTGGAAATTGTGCAGAGCAACAGCCAGCGTATGTTACGGCTTGTGAACCAATTGTTAGAGTTCCGCAAAGTCCAAAACCAGAAGATGAAATTGAAAGTTCAACAGACCTTGTTGAGCGAACTGGTGGAAGAAACTTGTTCGAATTTCCAGAAAGAGGCAGATGACAAGCATATCCATTTCGAGATAATCAAGAAAGCGGAAGACTCGACCGTATGGGTGGATAGAAGCCGTATGGACACAATTCTATGGAATCTGTTAAGCAATGCGTTCAAATTCACTCCCGCCGGGAAGAGTATCCGTGTTATAGTCGATTCAAAACCCGGTTTTGTGACGCTGATAGTACAAGATGAAGGAATAGGA
>ONQO01000011.1 GCA_900319995.1 uncultured Bacteroidales bacterium | reverse complement strand
CGCCTGCAAGCCCCCATGCGCCGACAGAATTCCCCTTGCGGAGCCAGTAATTGCCATATCCATCCAAAAGAATCCATAAAACTTTTTACAACCAGCCTGCCTGTCCGGAGCGTTCTCCCGTTGAAGCGGGAGAAGCGGCTTCCGCCTAAGAGGGTTACTCCTAATATACATGGCAGGCAAGCGTTTTTTTCTTTTTAATTCTTTTTGCTTACTTTTTCTTATTTGCTTTCTTTTTGAAAGCTCAACGATCTGCTTTCGCTGTATGCTTATCGGCTTTCTTTTTGAGCACCTTGAACGTATAGCTGATGCTATCCGGTATACGCTTCGGGTGCTGCAAACGCCACGACTTAAGCAGACCTTTCATCTCGCTTGTAAGCGCCGAAACACTCGCCTTCAAGCCCTTCTGTTCCTCAGCTTTCGCGCGCCATTGAGCCGCGATAGCATCGTTGTACCGTTCCTTCTTCTCGGCGAATTCGAAGGTCTCATCTACCTGCAACTGGTAGAACTTACCTTTGTGCTCAAACTCGCTACCGACAACCCCTTGCTCGGCCATCAGTTTCTGCGCCAACTCCACCGCGTCCGGCTTAATCTCTGCCATCCGCTCCTTGCAAGCGTCGATGAGTTCCGACAGTGCCCGAGTCTCCTCGATAGCATCTACATGGTTCAATACTGCGTCATTTGCGTTAATAAACGCCTGTGTGAATTCATATGTACTCATAATTCTTTCTTTGTTTTTAGTAGCGTTTGTGCGCCGCATATCCATATGCGGCTTACACTCCCGCCTTGTTAATAGTTTTGTTTCTTGTCCGGGATATTATCCCGTCTCTTCGTTTATTAGCCCGGAATCGTATTCCGGTTCACATCGTCCGTTGTGCCAAATGGTATTTGGCTATTCCCCCTCGTACACGTCCCCTGCGACATTATACGCATTGAACAGCGCAAGCAGTTCCTCCGGCTTCATATTCTTCGGGCCTTTTGATGGATCATTGTCCTGCCGTGCCACCATCCGCCTTGCACGCAGAATGACAGCCCTTTTGCGGTTTTCTTCTGGTGTAACCACTTGCAGGTTCTCCAACCGCCAATCAAGGATATTGCCATTTAGATGATCAACTTCCCAACCTTCAGGGATAGGCCCCATCCATGCCAACGCCATCAGTTTGTGCGCGGTATAGTTCTTACCTGCATGTCCTAAATGCGGATACCTCTCACCGGAATGACAACCGCCTGGCTGTCGCCGACCATATGCCGGATGACCGATTAAACCTGATACTTTCCTTTGAGACCAATTGTTGCCCTGTAAGACAAACACGCGTCCGTCTTGCGTACACCAAAACGGTGTCTTGTCTGCATGTGCGACCAATGTCCCATCGGGCAGTTGCTTGGTCTCTGGAACAAACCCCTCGCGGGGGTAACCATAGAATTTTCTTGTTTCCATTTGCGAAATGTTTTGTGCTTGGCTTTGGTTGGAATGGCCATTCTCTGTGCGCACAAGTCGCCAAAACTTTCGCGGTTAATAATGTTGTTTTGCTTTCCCCTCAATCGGAAAAGCACCGCAAAATTACTATATTAAAATCACTTGGTAAAAAGCCGACAATGACCATTGCCGACCATAAAGAAAAAAGCCGCTGAATAACAGCGACTTATAAAGAAAATGAAGAAAAATTCAAATACAAAAACCCGACAAGAAAAGCCGACATCAACCCGACATTATTCGTCAGGCAAGAAAGCATTGATAGAATGTGCAGGCTTCGTTCGACGAAGTTTGTTTGGTTCTTGATATACCACACTACGTCCAAATAACTGGCAGAACTTCGGCAACCATTTGGTGAATCCTGTAGGTCGGCAGATGAAGATACTTTTGTGTTCGTAGATCGCTAATGCGTATCGCGCCCAATCGCCATCGGTTGCAGTCTCTTTCTCCGCGCGCATGAAACTCACCAATAGTTTGCTCTCGTTCTTGTATAGATATGCCAATGTGAAAACGGCTTTCAATTCGTCTTGTGTCGGCTTTTCAGTGCATGCACTCTCCGCATTGCGGCTTAGATCAATGAGAATACCAATCTCGTCAGAAAGTAATTCGCGTGACTGCATGTATTTATCCATGTAGTCATGCAGAGGCTTTTCTCCAATTATCTTCATCGCTTTTCCGCAACGACGTTTAAGCAGATTGTGGTAATCTGGATCGAAAGTATATAACCGCAAGTCAATCAGTGATAATGGAATGGTGTAAGTGGGTGGAGTGGTCAAAGCCAAGCAACATTCTACAGAATAAGCCACCAAACTAATAGCGTGTTGGACTTCGAGATTATTCTTGTCTAACCCCTTGTCGTTAAAATAGCGAATGGTGTCATCAATTAGCATTGAGCATTTCTCTTTCAGTTGCGCTTTTGAAAGTCCTTTGAGAGTGTCCAATGAGTAAATGCAGTTATAAAAGAGTTCACCGGAAAAAATAGCAAACTCCTCTGCTTCTGTCATGATGGGCTTGCAGATAAACGCGAGGAAACGGAAGAGAATATGCTCTCCGTATTTATCTTCTACGGCTTGGTTTGGCTGCCGGTTCAGTAGTCTCGGACTTAACATAATCTTGTGTTTCAAGCATTTCTTTTGTTATCTCTAACCAACGATCCAACGAGTGATGCTCACCAAAGAGATCAGGATCATCCACATAATTCTGAAAATTCTCAAAGATACGATCATCCACTCCGAATTGAGCTGTCACATCTGCTCCAAACCGATATACTCCATACGAAGCAAAATGTACGTTTAATTCGTATTCCGGTTGCTCCATGCATATATCTGCCAACATCAGCATGTCCTCATGAACCTTGTCCAAATCTACCTCAGTATCATCCTTTGATTCTACGACCATCATGCCGTTTGCATGGAGTTTGCGCATGATGTTGGAGATAATGGTAAGCGCTTTTCCTGACGATGGGTCTGCCGATTCTTGTGCTTCGCTGAAATCAAGGCTGATACGCTTTACTTTGTCGTGATGGCGTGCGCGTATCTCTGTCACGGCATCCCAGAAAGTCAACCCTTCGCGAACAAGTGGAGTCATCTCCATACGCAGGTCATATGCTGCAAACAAACGATTAAAGGTGTGTAGAACGACTTCCGCCAATCGCTCCGGTTTGTTAAAAGCCGCGTTTTTTTGTAATGCGATTAGGTTCTGTCCTTCTCGGTAGTCAATGATAACCGTGGCGAATGGATTATGAGGGTGTGTTATCTTGTGTTTCTTTTCAATGGTCGTCTTCTTTTTGTTCGCATCAATGGTCATCACTATGATATCTTCTCTATTGACAAGTATCTCATTATCAAATTCTTCTTGTACGTTCTTGTCATATGAACCATCCTTGCGCCGGAAGGTCTTCCATAATGATACCTCTTTCCCGGAGAAAACCTCTCGGAAAAGTTCTTCTTGCTCGGCATATTCAGGTTTGGCTTCTAAATCAGGAAAATCCAACTCCGCCTGCCGCGCAAGATGTTTTATCTCAAATGAGTAAAATGCAAATACAGCCATGGTTAGTAAAGGTTTTAGTTGGACAATTACAATAGCGGTGCCATGTACAATGGTAGATAAGTGATACCATTCTCTTCTTTTACATCGCCGGAGTGTAGCACAACAGGAGTTGCCACTTGTTCAGCGTATTTCTTTCGGAATTTCTCTAATGAAGAAATTGTGTACTTGGTTGTGGATTTGACTTCTATGGGGCAGATATTATGACGATTGGTCAGATTAGGCTTCTGTGTCAAAAAGTCCACTTCCATGCGTTCCGAAGCATCTGTTTGAGAATATGAGGAATAAAAATATAGTTTGTGTCCGCTTGCGCGTAGCATTTGTGCAACGATATTTTCAACAAACATCCCCTTGTTGATTTCCAATTTATCCAATAGCAGTTTCTGATACAATTTCTCGGAAGCGATGGTATTTTCGTCAAAGGCATGTGAAATAAGCAAACCTGTATCCGCCATATAGCATTTAAGAGCAGAACTGTCCAGACGCATTCTCAGTCCGACAGTAGGCTCGGTGGCAGCATAGCAGATGTTGACAATCTGTGCGTCTGCTAACCAGAAGAACGAACTCTCATAGTCGCGATATCGGGCTGTGCCGGAAATGTCTGCTAAGTGGAATCTCTTCTCATGTCGTTGCAGTTCTGAGGGAATTTGATCAAAGATACCTTTCACTTTGCTCTCGTACCCTACTGCATATTTTTCTATGTCTGCTCTATACAGAGCCAGAATATCGCGCTTGACCAAGTCTGTTTCAATAAAGTTCTTCGTGTCGCGGAAAGTGAGTACAGCCTGTGGCATTCCGCCAACTATCATATACTGCCGGAACAAATCCATCACTTTTCGATGAATAGGTCCCAGCGGAGTCTTCTTGGTGTAGCAATCACGGATAAACGGCATAAGCATCTCATTCCCCATTGCCCATAAGAACTCCTCAAAGTCCATCGGGTACATAGCGATACGGTGTTCCTCTGAAGGAATGACAATATCTTTTACATTGCGGTTGATGCTGACTAACGAACCTGTCTCAATATAATCATATCGTCCGTCTGCAACAAGATATTTGATAGCCGCACGTGCACGCGGGTAGAGTTGCACCTCGTCGAAAATGATAAGCGAATCACGTTCATGCAATTGCACATCATAGTACAACGACAAATGCATGAAGAACATATCCAAATTAGTGAGGTAGTCGTCAAATATTTTCAGCAGCTGTTTATCTGCGTCATTAAAGTCAACGAGGATATAAGTCTTGTATTCATTGCGTCCGAAAGCCTCCGCTATGTAACTTTTACCAATACGTCTGGCTCCATCAATCATTACTGCGACCTTACCGTTCCTTTGCTTTTTCCAGTCAAGCAATTCGTCATAAATCTTACGCCTCATCATATTGTTTCACGAATTTATAGGATTTATAAAGCTTGTTTTTCACGATTTTTAGCTATTTAAAATGCTAATTTCGCACGTTTTTATTCGTTTCTGGCTGCAAAGTTACTAAAAAAAATCCTATCCCGCAAATTTTTTGGGCAAAATCTTGCACTATCCCGCAATTTTTATGCAGTATTATGCATTTCCATTCATTTTTCGCCCCGAAATCTTTACTCTAAATGGAGGTGAAATGGGTCTGTTTTACACTATCCCGCAAATTTTTTTAGGCAAAATTTTGCACTATCCCGCAAATTTTTTCTACTAAAATACGTGCTGACCCGCAAATCTTTCCCACTTAAATGTTCCCTGAGCGCGAAATCTTTTCCCGCAAAATGTTCCCTCTCCGCAAATTTCACATCGTTTGTTGCCGAGAATTATATTCCGCTTACCCCCCATTACTCTGTATGTTATGTGGCAATTCTTCTCATTTTCCCTCCAAAACTCACTTTCTCGAACGAATATCACTCAAAAATTTGTATATCTCAAAATTTTTTAGTATCTTTGCACGCATTTTGCGTGCAGATGTATAATACAATGAAAAAATAGAGCTACCAATGAATAACGAGAATCAAAACATAGAGTTCAAAGAGTCTTGGCGTGATGAGTACGTCAAATGGCTGTGTGGCTTTGCCAATGCGCAGGGCGGTAAACTCTATATTGGCATTAACGACAAGGGCGAAGTCTGTGGCATAGAGAATGCTCATAAGTTATCAGAAGACATCCCCAATAAGGTTGTCTCTTTTCTCGGTATAGTAGCCGATGTGAACCTCCTCAACAAGGATAGCAAAGATTATATAGAGATTGATATAGCGCCGAGTAATGTGCCCATTAGTTACAAAGGCAAATACTACATCCGTTCCGGTAGCACCTTGCAGGAACTGAATGGCGTAGCTCTACAGAACTTTGTCCTCCGTAAGATGGGACGCTCATGGGACGAGGTGACGAACGATCGTGTAACGCTCAATGACATTGATAGAGCGGCGATTGATTACTTTATCCGCAAAGGAATAGAAGCTGACCGTATTCCCGATGATCTCCGTGAAGCGTCAACGGAAGAAATACTTACAAGCCTTGACTTGATGGATGAGAACGGAGGGCTTAGGAATGCGGCTGTATTGCTTTTCGGCAAGAATCCTCAGCGGTATTACCCGAGTGCGGTATTCAAGATAGGTCGTTTTGGTATTAACGAAGCGGACTTGATGTTTCAAGATATCATTGAGGGAAATATCCTGCAAATGGCAGACCGCGTGATGAATGTGCTCAAAGCCAAGTATTTGATTTCGCCGGTTCGTTTTGAGGGGATGCAACGATACGAAAAGCTCGAACTTCCCAAAGAGGCATTGCGTGAGATCCTATATAATGCCATAGCGCATAAGGATTATACGGGTCCGGATATCCAGATGCATGTCTATGATGATAGCGTAGAAATTTGGAATGAAGGCGAGTTGCCGGAGGGTTATACGCAAGAAACTCTTTTCGCTCGTCATTCATCTAAACCGCGGAACCTCAAGATTGCTAATGTCTTCTTTAAGGCAGGCTTTATTGACACATGGGGTCGAGGCTTCCAGAAGATTCGTGATGGCTTCGAGACCGAAGGAATCCCTATGCCCAAAGTGGAAAATTTCTGTGGCGGTGTACGTGTAACCATCGAGCGAACCAACTTCATAAAGATGTCAGCAAGTGGTTCGACCACTACACAGACAAGTGCGCCAAAAAGTACGCGAAAGGCCATCGTAGACACCATCGCAGAGAACATCGTAGAGAGCATCGTAGAGAACTTGTCTGTGATGCAATCGCGCATCGTAAAGATACTTTGGCGAAATCCTAATGCAACGGCCAAATCAGTTTCTAAAGAAGTGGGTATAGCGCCACGTAATGTGCAAGATCATTTCCGAAAACTTCAAGCAAAAGGCATTCTCCGCCGTGTTGGCGCAGACTTTGGTGGTCATTGGGAGATAATTGATCCCACCGACCAATGACCGACTCACAACCGAGAGAAGACCGAGAAACAAAATTGTGAGAAAGAAGATAGAGAGAAAAATAATAAAATAGAGAAAGTTGGCAAACAAACAAGAAATAGGACGTACACTTAATTTTGCAGATGCAAATATTGTGGACATCGAAACAATTCGACTCTTCCGTGATTATGGAGATAGACGCTTTCTGGTTGGTTACTGTCGTCGCGATAAGTGGAATTGGATCAAAACTAACAAACTCTACAATATCAGACCGGAGTCTGCTAAACGCCGTGGTGGTGTGGACGAAAACGATCCTTTGTCATATGCAGTCGATTATATTATTCTCTATAAGAATCGGCAACGAAATCAATATCGCATTTACCGAGTGGACCATTACGAACATATATTACAGGAGGAAATGGCAGACATGCTGTCGCAAACGAAATCTGTCAAACTATCCGCATAAAATCGCCTATGATAGACTCATCTTTTTTATACAAGAAACTTGTAGACAAATCCACACTCTTGCAAGGATTCAGCATCCCCGTTAAGTACCAACCACTCTTCTTGGAATTGAGTGGCGGTATGCTTGTGCATGGTGAGTCTATGATGGTAAAGATTCTGATTGATGGCGAGTTATTTGATGCCGAGTGGAAGAATCAAGCATTCGACCAAAACAAATACGCAGGTCATGCGGATGTTATGCAGTTTCGCTATTCGGAGAAATCTCCTATTGCCAATAAACTTCGGCAGATTTTTCAAACTACGCTCAATTATGTGCAGGGTGCGCTCAACGATCCCGATCGTCCAAAGAAACAGACTATTCGTATCCCGGAAGAGTTACAAGAGTATATTATAATATCGGCAACCTCGCAACCAGATGTCTTTGCCTTTGATTGCGTTACGAATGCCGAGCAAATAGAGATCCAAAAAGAGATCAAGGGCGTTTCCGAGGAGTCATTCGAAGAATGGAACGGCCCAAAACAAGACAAGACATCCGGCTATACCTATTCTTCTTCCATGCGCAAAGTTCGCAAGCTTGACCATAGTATCGGAGAATCGTTGAAAAGACTATATGACTATCGTTGCCAAGTAACGGGAGAGAAGGTCGGTGGTCAATATGCCGTTGAGGTAGTGGAGGCTCACCATATCAATCCGTTTACAGTGAGTATGAATAATGACACCGATAATATCATCATCTTATCTCCTTCTTTTCATCGTATTGTTCATAAAGCCAAGCCTGTATTCGATTACGAGAATCTTAGTTTTGTATTCCCTAATGGCGTTGTTGAAAAAGTCAAACTCAATAAGCATTTAGGAGTATAATATCACTTTTATCATGGAATCGCTATCGCATTTTCGGACTTTTGATGACCTCGTTAAGTGTATTAACAGGGAAAAAGACTTGTTGCAGTCTATTTTCAAAGACCGCAAGACACATGTCTTCTCTACCGACATGGCGATGCTTATGGTGGATTACCGCAAAGAGCGCATTCAATATCTGATTGACAACGGTGTCATTCACGAGAGTGGTAATTTTGTAGAACTGGAGGACGTATATTTGAGATTCTTTGAAGACGTATTGGATGTCAACGAAGAAATCAATGTGGCAAGCGTTAAAGAGTGTATCGATTCCCTGCAAGAAAATATCACTTACTTTTTACAAGAGACCAATGAAAACCGCAAATTTCATTACCTCTCTATTATTCGGAAAAAGCTTAGGGACACCGGTTTAAGAACATTGCGGAACGTAATCGACCTAAAACGCAATGTGGATACTGCATATAAACAAGAACCGAACTATGATATCAAAATCCAGAAATTAAAGAATCTGGACGAGAAGAAAGAGAGTATTCGCACTCTTATCAGCGAGTGTGAGAAACTGATAGAGACAGATAAAGCCTTCTTCGCGTTACACTCCAATCCACAAATGGCAAGTACCATTGCTGATGTACGTTATGACTTTACGGACGCTTACTATAATTTACTGTCCATCGAGCAACAGATAATAGAATATATCCATCTCATTGAAAAGCAGAATCAATTTATTAAGAAGATTCGGCGCTTGAAATACCTGCGTACTCAATGGACGATTGAGGATAGTACAAACATTCGTCAGGTCATAACAGGTATCAGTCCTGTTTGGATGGAGAACAGGCAATACAATAGGATGCGCCTTTCTTTGGAGAATTTGCAAAGCAGCGAAGAGATGGCGGCGCTTATTCGCAAAGTGGGATTGAGAGAAGGTATCATCCGTAAGTCCCGGACGTCTGCTCCAGCACTTACCGCTGAAGACCTGCAAGAGAGAGTGGAACCGCTCAACGAAATCGACCCGCAAGAAGTGTGGAACGCTTTCCGGGCTGGAAGTAAAGACCTGTTTTCATTCTTGCTCTCGTATGACTACAAGCAAGAACGAACCATCGAGCAACATGCAGGGCTATTCTGCTTGTTGGCAGTTCAACATCCGGAAGAATGCAAGATAACAGACGAGTATGTACAATACGAAGACCTTGAATATCCTTTGATTTATGCTAAATAATACACAAGCCATTTATGAGCGTCTCATTCGCGGTGGCTTCCTCGCCGTGGATAGCACAAAAGCAGACGTTAGACACCTCTACCAAGACGTAGAGGAGAATTATGATGCTTATGCTGAATACTTTCAGCAGATAGGATTTCGTCTGGAGAGTGGTAACGGATACTACTATTTCTCCACCATCAATGACAGCAAAGTGGATATAGAGAGACGACTTGAAGCTTTCTGCAAGTGGATTGACTACTTGGATTTCTTCAAGAATATGGATCCATCGTTCTCCGTTGGCTACCAATTCAACAAGTCGCAAATCGTGAACAAGATTGAGATGGAGGCGGAGCTGAAAGATAAGGCAAGACACCTTTTCTCGCAGCAGAAGTCATGGGCGGAGAAAGTGGACAAACTGGTTGGTGAGCTGGAATCAATGGGATTTGCAGAGCAGATTGAGGAAGAATCTGCTACCTATAAGATTACATCGGCATTCCGATATGCAGAAGATTTGGTGAACCTTATAACTATCTATAACGAAGATGAGATACCTGAATAAAATCATATTTATCAATAGCGCTCATATTCGCTATACGGAAATCCTGCTGGACGGTAATGTGCATTTCAACGGCACACAAGGTACCGGCAAGAGTACCATCCTTCGTGCGTTATTGTTCTTCTATAACGCCGATAAGCAGCATCTTGGCATCAAGCAAGGGCAAGAGCCGTTCGACCGATTCTATTTCGAGAGTGCGAACTCCTATATCATCTATGAGGTTCAGCGCGAAATAGGACCATATACGGTAGTCGTATCTCGCCACCAAGGTAGCGCCTCTTTCCGATTTATTGATGCAGCGTACAATAAGGATTGGTTTGTGGACGCATCGGGTAACGTTCCCAATGAATGGAGCAAGATTCGCCAGAACATTCAGAAGGACGGTCTTATTGACATCAGCCCGCAGGTAGATAGTTGCCAACTATACCGGGACATCCTGTTTGGGAATACGAGTGACCGCAAGAGCAAGTTCGCGAAATATGCCCTCGTGTCCAGTACGCGGTATCAGAACATACCTCGCAGTATTCAGAATGTTTTTCTTAACAGCAAGTTAGATGCTGAGTTTGTGAAGAAAACCATCATTGAATCGATGTCTGATAGCGAGGAGGAAGAGTCAATCAAACTAAGCGTATATCGTAGTCAGGTTGCCAACTTTGAACGCGAATTTGAGGATATTGAATTATGGTATCGCAAAGATAAGAATGGTGAGCCATTAGTGCGTCAGCAAGCTCATGCTGTTATAGAGGCTTATCGTGAGATGATAGCCTATGAGCAACAGATAATTCGCTCTATTCGTGAACTCAATTTCGCCGTTCAAGATGCAAACGACAAATTGCCGGTTGCTATCGAGGACTTGAAGGAGTTAGACGGACAGATCCAAGACGAGCAGAAGCGGAAGCAAGCAATAGATGCTGAGTTCCAAAAGGAGAGACGTGCGTTAGACCAAGCTATCGGAGCCAAAGACAGCGACCTCAAAAAGATACGCGAAAAACGCAAACAGTATGCTCAAATGGGTATTGAAGACATGCTGAAGCTGCATGAGTCAGAACCGAGATTGCAGAGTGAACGCACACAGCAACAGGCTATCTTAGACGCACTTACCAAACAGTATGCGGACATTGAGGCCAAATACAAACTGTTGTTAGGCACTTTGGACAACAACTTTACTGCATTCAAGAACCAGCAAACCGAGCGACTGAATTTTGTCCGCAATGAGGTTCAGAAGCAGCGAGATACTTATGCTACAGAAAGACAAGGGCTGTTAGACGAAGCCGAAAAGCGTTACAACGAAGTTTGTGTTCAGATTGACCAGCGTATTGAAACACTTCAAGCTGAATTGCGGAGTCTGGAGTTGAAGAAGCAAGCCTTGCAAGCATGGGAACCTCATAAAGAAGAGAAAGATGCCATCAAAGCGGACTTGCATCAATTAGATATTGAAGAAACGGAAGCCCCTGCAAAGATTGTAGCCAAAGATCAAGAGATAGAGCGTCTGCGTGCCCAAGCGCTATTAGAGGAGGGGAAAGTAAAAAGCGAATATCAACGCTCCGACGAGCAGTTGCGCAATACGTTGCAGACCTTAGAGGACGAACGCCAAAAGATAACGTCCTTATTGAACAACTACAAGGGGTCTCTGTATGAATGGCTTGCGCAAAGTAACCAGCCTTGGGAAGAGACGATTGGTAAAGTGGTTGACGAGGAGCGCGTTCTGTATGCGCAAGGTTTAGTGCCAGTATTGACCGACAAAGGCAATAATACCTTATTCGGTGTGCAACTTGACTTGTCGCAAGTTGAGCCGACACATCGTACTCCGGATGATTACCGTGCTCGCGGTCAAGAACTGGACGGACAGATAGCAGCCATCAAGCAACAACTTTCTGATTTGCTGGTGACTAAGGATCTAGAGCTGAAGAAAATAAATGACAAACTATCGGAGAAGATAAAACCGCTCCAGCAGGACATCACCAACTATCGTGTACGATTGGAGCAGATTCCACAACTCCGTCGTAATAAAAAGACAGAACTGGCTTCTCTGGAGAAGAAAGAGAAAGAGGAACGGGATGCAAAAATAGCGGAATGCCAGACAGAACTTGATGCCGTTATATTGAATCATTCACAGGCAAAGGCTGATAAAGAAGCCAAACGTGCGCTATGGGAGAAGGAGAAAAAGCAGATTAACGCCACGTTTGACGCAAAAGGCAAAGAGCTGAAGAAACGTCTGGACGACTTGCGTGCAGAGCAGGAAACCGAGCTGACCGCAGAGCAAGGTCGTTATAATCAGCAGAAGAGCCAATATGAAACCGAGCGTGACGCCGAGTTGAAAGGTCAAGGTGCCGATATTGAGATCATCAACAAGCAGGCCGCCGTGATAGCTGCTATTGATGAACAGTTAAAAAAGATAGATGCTCAACGTAAGACCGTTTTAGTATATATCCACGAAAAGGAAGAACTCTTCGACAAGGAAGATACCATCAAGCAAGAGAAAAAGGGGTTAGAGGATAATATGCAGAACTTGCAGAGCCAATTCAATGAGAAGATTCGGCGTATTACCGGCCGTCTCAATGAATTGCAAGAGAAGCGGAATAAGTTAGATGCAAGTATCAAGTTATGGAAAGAAGGACTTGAGCAATATAGAGTTGCTATCGAGGTGGAACATCTGCTATCTGATATATATCTTCAGGAAGAGCGAAGCATCCAGACTGCCAAGACTTGTCAGCTGATTATTTCTGAATTGAGAGGTGCTCTCCAAGCCAAGAACGGCAAGCAGAACGATTTGAAATCAAAAGTTCGTGCGTTCAATGGTCACTTCAATGCGGGTAATATCTTCCATTTCAATACAACTCCATTTGACGACCGCGATTATATAGACATCGCTTTGAGTTTGTCTGAGTTTGTAGAGAAAGACAAAATTGAAGAGTATAGAAAGCGTACAAGTGAACACTATCAAAGTATATTGCAAGCTGTGTCGCGTGAGGTGGGTAATTTGCTGACGCATCAGTCTGAGATAGAGAAAGTTATTCGTGAAATCAATAGAGATTTCGTAGAGCGTAATTTCGCTGGTGTTATCAAGAGCATTGAACTTCGGACAGAACAATCGGATGATAGCATGATGCGCTTATTGCAGAAAATCAAAGAATTTACGGATGAACAAAACTTCAATCTTGGAGCTACTAACTTGTTCTCTGCTGGAAATAAGGATGATGTTAACCGGAAAGCGGTGGACTACCTTTTGCGCTTTATGAAGCAACTGCAAAAAGAGCCAAATAAACAGCAGTTGACGTTATCAGACACATTCAACCTACAGTTTAGAGTAAAAGAGAATGACCAAGACACCGGATGGGTGGAGCGTATCAATAACGTTGGATCTGATGGAACCGACATTCTGGTGAAAGCAATGATAAACATTATGTTAATCAATGTTTTCAAGAAGAATGCCGCTCGTAATCGTAACCAAGATTTTATTATTCACTGTATGATGGATGAGATAGGTAAGTTGCATTCTACCAATATACGTGGCATTCTGCAATTTGCTAATCAGCGCAATATCTATCTTATCAATTCCTCTCCTGAATCGAATAATTCATACGATTACAAGTATACCTATATGCTTGAGAAAAACGGGAAGTCAGAGACGGAAGTACATCGTTTGCTTAAACATATTACAGAATGAGTCTGACATTGAAACAAATACGTAATTTGCGAGCCTTGTTAGGTGGAGAAACGCTTGCATGGTCGGCAATAAATAGTGAGTTGCTGCAATTGCTCATTGACGAACAATTGGTAACGGTCAAGACCCATCGTAGTCGTAAGACGGTTTACGCGCAAAATGCGGCTAACCTGCAATCGTTCTTGGAGCAACATTTTGAAGAGTTACGTGACTTTGATTGGAACAAAGATGATATTTCTATTGCATCTTCAAGGGCTGAGTTGGCTGTTAATTCGGGAAATTCCAAATCAGTTATACTCCGTTCTTGTCCTGGATTTATGGTCAATAGTTATGACTCTATTCCTGCTAAAATTAGAGACAGAGAAATATTTATAGCGCCTGATGAGGGAACAATGCTATTTGTCTCCGATTGGGAACATTTTGCTATTCCAGAAAATGTGCTTGTCGTTGGCGTAGAAAACATGGAGAATTTCCGTCGTATCAGAGAACAAAGATACTTATTTCCAGACGATAGACCACTTCTCTTCGTGTCACGCTATCCGCAATCTGCCGATTTGCGGAATTGGCTAAAAAATATACCCAATGACTATCTCCATTTTGGTGATTTTGATTTGGCAGGAATGCATATATATGAAACAGAGTTTTTTAAATTTCTAGGCAATAGATCTTCATTCTTCATCCCTACCGACATTGAAGTTAGATTGTCTAATGGTAGTACCGAGCGATACGATACACAATATGTCAAGTTTAAAAACTATCTTCCAAAAGATAAAAGGCTCTTCCCATTATATAAGATGATAAATCACTATCATAGATGCTACGATCAAGAAGGATACATAAAATGACAAATAACAAAAGTATGTTTGGTGTGGGTATGATTCTGTCAACTCAAAACTTGTCTGACTTCAAGTCTTCAAAGATGGACTACTCATCTTTCATCGGAAGTTGGATCATCCACCATGTAAACAACATCTCTCGTAGCGAAATAGCCAACATCTTTGGCGCAGCTGATACCAACTACCAAGGTTATATGGACTTCATTACGAATGCCAAGAAGTTCGAAAGTATCTGCAAACTCGGCAATACCATCATCGGTATCCGTGATCTTCCATATTTTGAACTTATTCAGTCTGATGAGAGATTTATAAATTTAAATTAAAATTTATCCATCCCCTGTCCATATAATAACATATCGGAATAGATTGGGATTAGAAGCCGAGACACTTTATATAATAAAGAGATAGAACGTTTGAAGAATACTTCTTCTCTAAAACGGAAGATAATGGTATGAAATATAGTGTGCATAAAATCAATACTGCCGGTAATACTGCATTAACATCAAATAATGTTGATGAGGTTAATCATGCACTGGATATTATTAAAGACTGGAGAACATTGCACCTTCCGGCATTGGATGAACTACAAAATCTTATTGTCCCTCTATTAAAAGATAACAAAGTTAATATATACTCTGTTTCGCGTAGATTGAAACGTATATCTTCCATCTTAAATAAGCTGGATAGAAATCCGCAATCCCGTTTGGGAACAATGCAAGATATCGGTGGGTTGCGAATCGTTGTCCCGTCTATGACGGCGTTACGCAAAGCCTATGATGTCATCGTATATAATATCCCGGAGAACTTTGAGCTAACAAAAGAACCGATAAATTATATTCGAGAGCCTAAGAAGATAAGCGGGTATCGGAGCATCCATTTTGTATTCAAGTATAATTCGGATAATCCGGATTTGGACGGAATGAAAATTGAACTTCAACTGCGTACCAAATTACAACATGCTTGGGCAATGGCAGTAGAAACGGCAGAACTGATTACAGGTACTGCGCTTAAATCAAGTCAAGGAGAAGAAGAATGGCAGAACTTTTTCAAGGTCGTCAGTTCATTGTTTGCATTAAAGGAGCAAACCCCTATACTATGCGAACATCGTGAAGCAGGGGAGACGTTGAAATCTTTGATGAAACAACTGTATCAGAAAAACAAGAAATCAAATTTTATTGACACTTTAACAGCACTAAACGTAACCAATTCGATTGCAAAAAAAGGGAATTATACGGACGGCTACTACATATTATCAATCAATTTTATTGAGAAGAAACTGACAATTAAGCCATTCCCTAAAGAGCGGGAGGCTGAGGCTTCTGCGCTTTATGCCAGATTAGAGAAACAGATTGAAGAAAGTAAGTATGCTGTTGTTTTGGTATCTGTCCCGAAAATCCAACAACTTCAAGAAGCATATCCAAGTTACTTCTTGGATACAGATGAATTTTTAAGGACGGTAGATGTCTTGTTAAAAAATTGTGAACGCTGGGGCTGGGCATAGATTTTCTCGGAGGTGTTGTATAAGTAGATTGAAATGTATCACGCGCATCCATTCGATTAACATATACTTGCTGGGTTACCTTTAGCATGTGTCTTTTTTGATGGTTTGTATCTCGACTTGTGTCTTTTTATACATATCCCCTCCTTAGCTTGTGTCTTTTTTGTCATACTCCCTTACTGGCTTGTGTCTTTTCATCCTGTTTCCCTCACTGGCTTGTGTCTTTTCCCCTCCCGCACTCCTTACATATGGCTTGTGTCTTTTTTACTGCCAATTCTTGATGATTTTCTCAAAAAAAGACACATGCTATTGCACAAGTCAATTATTTTCACTACCTTTGCACTCGCAAACGCACAGCAATGATAAATGCGAATAGAGGAAGTGATAACATATGCCATTATGTCGGATGGTCGTGGAAAGACAACCGACCAGATAGCCGACGCAATCAACCGCAACGGTTGGCATATCCGCAAGGACGGAAAGCCTGTTACCGGTGCCCAAGTCTATGCGGTAATTTGCCGCTATCCCTCAATCTTTACTAAAGAAGCCGGACGGATTTGTGTAATGTTATGAATATAGAACAAGTCAGAGAATTTGCATTGGGTATCAATCCCCAAGTGACGGAAGAACTATTTGCGGAGAATTGGATTTCTTGGAGAATATTCGGCAAGTGGTTTTTGCTTATGTAACTCGATGCACCCGAACCACGCGTAGCGGTTAAACTGCTACCCGAAATGAGTGCAGAACTGCGTGCCCGGTATGATGGTATTCGTCCCGCCTACCATATGAACAAAACACATTGGAACGATCTCTATCTGAACGAACTTCCCGACACCCTTGTTCAAGAACTAATATCACCTCATCTTATCAGCTCATAACCTCTAAACTTCCCAAGACGCAACAAGCTCTACTATAACCTCGTGCGCCCAATGGTCGCTCGAAAAAGAGAGAGACTTTTTTGAGAGAGACCATATCTTTTATGTCCCATGAGCGAGTGGCGCCGTACCCCTCTCGCAATGCATCAGAGGCGCGGGGCGGGCGGCGGTGTGCGCGCCTGCGGCGCGCGGGCGCGGCAGAGAGCGGAGAGGGGCGAGGGCAGCAGAGAGAGACAGCATCGCCGATGGTACTGCACTGCGTTGTGGGAGAGTAGGTAGCCGCCACTTTCAGAACCTCGATATCGAAAGATACCGGGGTTCTTTGTTTGTGTGGCGTGCTACCTACTCTCCTTCCCATCGGGGGCCCCGAGAATTTCTAATTCTTGGGGAGAGCGGAGCACATCCGACAAACTACCCTTAAAACGGAGTTTTTGAGGCGCTTACGAGGATAGTGTCCGCGACAGGTGGCCGCCACTTTCAGAAGCCTCTTGGATTCGTCCTTGGGGCTTCTTTTTTTGTATGCGTCCGTCATAAGGTATCTTTTTACTGATGCTTCACCTCCCTCCAAATGTCTCCAATTGGCATCGTTGCATGCTGCTTTTTTTCTTGCTCCGTTTCTCTCCGCAAAAAGGGGAAAAGAGAAGCGCTTCGCTTTTAATAATTACTATCGGTCGGACGTAGCTGTGTTCTGCGCGCGCTATCTCCGTTAGCACGTTTCCCTTCTTTCGTCAATTGTCCCGCATGGTATGCGGGGTGTTCTTTTTCGGTGCTTGTGTGTAGCGGATTACCGCAATATGTGCTACTAAAAAATGCGAGTTTTGGGTACTTGTGTACGTGTCCAAAAAGCAGTAATTTTGCAGCGTGAAAAATTTCTACTATTATGCGCAAATGTTGTATCTTTTTGATGCTCCTTTTTGCTTCTGTAATGGTACAGGCAAAAGGCAACAGTATTCCTTCTGAGATTTTCAAAAACGGGAAAGTGAAGTACGAGAAATCGACCAACACCTTGGTGTTAGAGGATGGATTTATGTTCAGCCTCGGTAAGGGTTTAGTGGTCTTCGAGACCGGCAAGGACCTTCATATCCTGCTCAAAGGGAATGCAGAATTCAAGGCTGCGTTGGTATTCAAGGACAATTTGATCATCGAGGCAGCACAACCGGCTAAACTCTCTGTTACCTCTAATATCAGCGGTTCGGCTCTGCAGTGCCCGTCGCTGACGATTAACAAAGATGCCGCTGTCTCACTCATGTCCCGTAATTCACAGGAAGGCATGTATGCCCTCTCCTGCGAAGCCATTACGGTCAATGCCGCTACGCTGATAGCAGAAGTAAGCACAGCAAATCTGGCAGTAGTGACCAAAGAACTGAATCTCAACGGCAGCTGGTTAGAGAAACCAAAAGGCGGTTTCGTCGATACCGGGAAAGCCTGCATCTGCTTCGGCGACGGTATGCCGGCTAAACGTGTGCGTATCATTCCTGAAGTGCAGAAATAATGAAGCGTCTCTTATCCTTTGTGCTTTGCTCCGTGTTTCTTGTTACGGCAAAGGCGGAGCTGGTCATCCCTCGCGATTCGGTGCCGGAGGATCATCTGGCGTGGTTCGGTCTGCGCGGAGCGGTACAGGAAGTGACGGAGTATGACTATAACAACTACGGCAAGAAGATCTGGCGGTTCGACACCCGCGGGCGGCTGACGGAGTATTACGAATATACGCATCCTTTCTTCGAGAACGGC
Organism: uncultured Bacteroidales bacterium; assembly: GCA_900319995.1. GTDB lineage: Bacteria > Bacteroidota > Bacteroidia > Bacteroidales > Paludibacteraceae > Colicola. The sequence goes on along the minus strand of ONQO01000011.1, from coordinate 12,198 downwards.
GGTTGTGTCTTCGGGCTATGGGCACATTATCGCTACGCTTACGACGAGCGAGGAAAAATCATCTTCGAGGAGACCTATAACGCCGATCATAACACGGTGGATGAATGGGCGGATCTGACGCTCGAGCTCTTCCCTCCCCAATACAAGGGGGCGGATTTCCGGGACAAAGCAGAGAAAGAACACGGCGATACGACATCCTGCTATACCCTCTGGACGCCGGACGGCGAGACAAGCAATTATTTCGGTATTCGGTATGACCGTAAGGGTAACTGGTTCGAGATGGTCCATACGAGTGAGGATGGCTATACGTGCGCGAGCGTGATTGTGCGTGAAATAAAATATTATAAGGATATAGCGCTCTTCGATCTGCCGGTAGGCGTGAAGGCGGTCTGCCATCAATGGAAGTCCGACGGACGGAAATGGGGCAACCGCTACGAGTTCGACCGGGAAGGTAACATGACCTCTTTCCGTTCATGGGTGGATGAAGAGGTGTTGTACGAATGGACTCCCGCAGACGAAGAGTTAGGCTCCGATTTCATAGTACCCGGAGCCAACGACAAGGCGCGCGAAGTAGAGTACTGGCCCACCGCAGTTTTAGGTGAACTGAAGGCGCTACCGGCGGATGTCCAAGAGAAAGACGCTTTCTATCTCTGCTTCGACTATATGGGCTACGCCTTTGAGGGCAACCTCTACCCTTTGCACGACGGATGGTGGATCGTAATGAGCCATTGGTGCATGGATGAAGACCTGACGATGTATCTGGACGAAGAGGACGAGAACGGCGATCCTGTTCCTGCCGCCTCGCGCTATAAAGACCCCTTTGCCGGCATGCGCTATCCGATCATCAAGACCGATTCGGTCAGTTTCATCTCCCGTAACTACGGCGGTCAGACCATCAAACTGTATAAGGAATCCGAGGGCAAGAAAGTATGGGACAAACTGAAGGTCTCCTGCCATCTGGACGTCGTCGATGCCGATCCCAAGACGCGCCGCGTCCTATGCCGGACGAACCCGAATCACTGGGACTGGGAAGAGTCCCCGCAGTACTACGCCGTCTTCGGATGGATAGACGAAGAGTGGGTCTGCGCTAACCTTTTAACCACCTGCCCGTAACCTCTAATCCTCTAATCCCTAACCCATTATGGTAACGATTTGTCTTCTTATAGCAATAGGAGCGATAGTCTATTACTATCTGCATGCTCATCCTCGTCCTCCGGAGCCGAAGTGTAAATACGGTTGCCCTGTGCCGAAACCTCAACCCGAGCCCAAGCCCGCAAAAAAGGAACAGGTTAAGCCGAAACCTGCGCCGAATCCGGAAGCAAAAAAGCCCTCCAATGTCATCTGGAATGATAACTCGCGGCTTTTGTCTTTCGAACCCGACGGACTGAGTCTGCGCTATAAAGGTAAGACATATCGCTTTGGTTGTGACGGTCATGAACCGATGGCAATCATCCTGAAATCCGGCGAGGCGGTGGCGTATATCCATAACTCGTTTGACGCGGAGTATGAGTGCGGCCAGTTCCGCAAGAATCCGGACTACCGGTGCAGCACGATTACCGGCAGGGAGCATGATGCCAAGTCTTTCTGTTTGCTGCTCACGACGGCGATAGACGACGGCTATGATTGGCAGATAGATGAGTTAGAAAGCAAGGTAGATGAGTTGACACGCTTTGAGACGCGCGAAATATGGTATCGCGAAAGCGGCATTGAGTTCGGCAGGTATGGCGAAGAAGAAGGGGGTAGGGAAGAGCACCACTATGAGCACGAGATACTCTACATGATTGTCGATGGCCATAAATACCACCTCTGCGATAATGTCGAAGAAGCCAATGCTCTCTATTTCTTCATTCCCGGATACTATGGACGCAAACAAGCCGTCCTGCGTATCCACGGCACGAACGGCGCTGTCCTTGCCGCCTATGCCGATGATTGGAAAAGCGGGAAGACGTTCACGCCTTTCGGGCACCCCTGCGACACCAAGACCTTCTGCGCCATGATCGCTTATGCCCTCCGATCCGGCAAGAAAGACTATAACCTCAGCGAACTCGAAAAAGCATTTGACCAAAAAGACGAACCGCAAAAGGAAACGGGAATAACCATCTACGAAGATGAGGAAGCACGCCTCTATTTGGAAGACGAGATAGCGCGGTTGAGATACAAAGGCAGGGTGTACGACTTCGGTTATGACGGCAGGGAACCGTTTGCTACGATTGACAGTTACAGCCTGCATGTCGTCATCCGGCAGGGGGAGAACGTAGATGCCACATGCCGTTATTTTCAGAAGAATCCGAAGGGTACGATTCAAACGATTACCGGCCGCGAACTGGATGCAGCGCATTTCTGCAAGCTGCTCTGTGCTGCTGTGGCACATGACCATGGACAGGACAGCGATATGGAGTTTTATATGGATGACCTTGAGCGCAAAGCTTTTGAACTGGAAGACTACCAAGCCTGCAGGAAAAAGATGGGTGAGGAATCCGCCCAAAAGGAAGAAGGCGAGACGCTTCATATGGTTTATTCCCGCGAAAGTGTCTGCGCGGCGGATGATTATGTCAACAAGAGTTTGAATATCGATTGGGCGGATTTTGCAACACTCGAAGACCTTGTGAGTTATATCAACAACTATCACGAGGACGGCGGTTTTGCTGCCATCCCTTATACCGGCGGAGATGCCAAATGGCGTATCCTGTCCGGAGATACGCCACTTGCGGAAGTGGGCGATGACGGACGGATTATCTCCTTCTGCGGCAATGACCCGCGCACTCCGCTCAGCCGACTCAAACCCACGAAACTACGTGGTGAACGACTATAAAATGGGCTACCGCGGTAAGGAACTCGTGTACGCAAAACGGGAATACTAAGCGATGAACAAACTCCTCACATATCTCCTGCCGGTAGCCATCGTCATCGTGGCGGTGTTGCTGTATCTCTTCATCCCCGCCATCAACGAATGGGTGCTCCGTGTGTCAAGAGGCTGGCAAGGTGCCCTCTGGCTTGTCGGAATGAGTGTCGCGCTGGCACTCTATTATGCCTTGCTGATGGGGTTCCGTGGACGGGCATTGGGCTATGCCATAGCGGTTATCCTCTTTACCGCCGTATGTATCTGGCTGCTTGCCAACTGGGAGTGGTTCACCGCGATGTTGGAAGCGCACCTCGGTGTCTGGGGCATGACAGGAATCCTTCTCGTCCTCATCTTCATCGTGGCTCTCTGTATGTGGATTTTATTCTGAATATTATCATTCATCAATCCATCATTCATCAATCCATCATTCATCAATCCATCATTCATCAATCCATCATTCATCAATCCATCATTCATCAATCCATCATTCATCATTCCATCATTGTTTTCTCTTGTTTTACAGCGGTAACCATTGTTACGTTATTGGCATTTTATTGGGTGATTATTGGGTGGTTATTGGGTGATTATTGGGTTATTATTGGATTACTATAGGGTTAGTCGGCTATCCACAAGCGTACCATAGTATAACCTCAGTATGACAGCGGTATGAAAAATGCGAGTTTTGGGTACTTGTGCACGTCAAGGAAAAGCAGTACCTTTGCAGCGCCAAAACAATACTGCTTTATAAGGCTACCGGTGTGCCGGTTAACCAATAAGCCCAACTCATAATAAGCAATAAACACAATCATCTAAAACAATACAATTATGAAACGATTTTTCTTATTTGTCGCAGCATTGTGCTGCATGGGAATGGTGTCAGTCAACGCGCTGGCAGAGAAAGTGTATGACGAATCCAGCAAGTTGTATTTTGAACTGGATGATGCGACTTCGACAGCGATAGTTGTGGAGGATAAATCCGGTAGTGACAACTACAATTATCTGTCTGGAAAGGTAACTATTCCGGCTGAAATTACGTATAGTGCGAAAGACTATACGGTAACAACTATTGGCAAGTATGCTTTTAGAAACAATACGACCATCACGGAGTATGTGTTGCCTGAAGATGGAGCGTTGACGACTATCGAATCGGCAGCCTTCGATCAATCGGCGGTGGAGAAAATCAATATCCCTTCCACGGTGACAGAAATACCGTACAGTTCGTTCTACAAGTCTGCGCTGTACAATAACGACGGGAACTACGAGGCGGGTATCTTGTACATCGACGGCTGTCTGATTGCGGCTAAGACCTCGCTGGAGGGCGAAGTGACGGTCAATGTGGGTACGCGTCTCATTGCCGGTTCGGCGTTCACTAGCTGCAAGAACATTACCGAAGTGAAACTGCCGGAGGGAGTGACCTATATCGGCTGCAATGCGTTCAACAACTGCTCCGCGCTGGAACGAATCAATTTCCCGGCGTCGCTGAACTTTATCGGTGACAACGCGTTCCTGAACTGCAAGTTGCGCGAGGTGTATCTGAAGTCGCCGTTGACAATCGGCAAGATGGCGTTCTTCGCCACCACACCGTCCATCCAGACGGTCGTTCTGCCGAAAGGAGAGAGTACCTTTAACGATTATGCTTTCTCCGGACAGCCGGGAATAACCCGTATCAATGTGTATGAAAAAGACCCGTCCAAGCTGCACATGGGAACGGGGGTGTTTGACGATGTGGACAAAGAGAAATGTATCGTTTACGTTCCGCACGAATTGAACGGAGGCAGTGTGAGCGATTTCAAGGCTACGGATGCATGGAGTGCATTGATCATTCAGTCGAACAATGTGTGTGCGGACGGTCTGTTTTTCGAGCTGAACGATGTAACGAAAAAGATGACCTTGACGTATGAATTATACGATTCCTATTTTAATTATTGCACCTTGGAAGAGAACGTGGATATGGTATCGAACATCCATGCCATCCATGCATTGTATGAGTTGGGTTACACACTTACTAGCGTGGGTGCACGTGCGTTCGAGTTTGCTTCTCAAATCACCTCTATCACGCTTCCGGAAACAGTGGAGCGGATAGGTATGATGGCTTTCTCCGACTTGAATCAGATGAAGGAGTTCACGATTCCTGAGAAAGTGAACTTTATCGGCGAATTCGCTTTCGCGGAATGCACGGGTTTGGAGAAAATCACCAACCTGAACCCCGTGCCGCAGGACATAACTGGCAAAAGTGTGTTCTACAACGTGAAAAAGACTGAAGTGAAACTGATGGTTCCTACCGGAAGCCGGACTGCCTATCAGTTAGCGGACACATGGGGCAGTTTTGATATTGAGGAGATGCCGATACGAATCGGTGATCTCTATTATTACCTCAATGACGAAGACGATTATGCGGAAGTGACCTACCAATACGAGCTGTCGGAGGATAACTATGCTTTCCTGCCGGAAAATACGAAACTGGTCATCCCGTCGGAGGTGACGTATAACGAGAAGACCTATGACGTGCGCTATATCAATTCGGGTGCTTTCCGGAATTGCGACAAGATATATAGGGTTGAGATACCGGGCAGCGTGCTGATTGTCGGCTCGTCGGCGTTCAACGGATGTAAGAATCTGAGGGATGCGACCCTGAACGAAGGAGTGAAATCCTTGGAAATGTCCGTGTTTGAAGGATGTTCAAATTTAGGGGAAGTGTCTTTGCCTTCGACGCTGAAGCAGATTGACAACTATGCGTTCAAAGGATGTACGAATTCGATGAGTTTGTTGGTTTATAATCCTGTGCCGGTTGCTATTTCCGACAAGGTGTTTGAGGACGTGGATAAATCGCAAGTGAGGTTGTATATCCCGTATGGCAGTAAAGACGACTATTTGGCTGCCGAGGTATGGAACGAGCTGGGGAAAAATGAGGAAAGACACTATATAGTTGAGATGAGCAACGGTGTGAAGGTAGATGGACTCTATTATATCTTCGACAAAGTCAACAAGACGGCTACGTTTACATTTAATTATTTTTATGCAGCCGCGAATATGGCATTTAATTATCTCAATATCGATCCAATTCCATCCACCGTTACGTATGAAGAGGAAGAATATACCGTCACGTCAATCGGCGATTATGCGTTCTGGGATAGCTATTGCTATGTCATGGAAATCCCAGCCGGCGTAAGTTCGATAGGCAACTATGCGTTTGCGAATGTTTATAATGGCAGTTTATATCTGATAGTCAACAATGAAACGCCGATAGATATTGTGGGCAAGCATGTGTTTGAAAATACTTCTCAGGATATTTTGGTTGTGCCGGCTGGATCTGCACAAGCCTACAAGGAGGCGGAAGGATGGAAAGATTTCGAAACGATAATCGAGAAAGGAGCCAAAGTAGGCGAGCTTTATTATCATTTCGACAGGGACGCAAAGACGGCGATGGTTACGTTTGAAAAATATAACGATGATGATAATTACAACTCTCTGCCGGAAGAACTGATTATCCCGGAGAAAGTAACGTATGACGAGGTGGAATATACCGTTACGGAAATAGAACAGAATGCTTTTCTGTACAGTAAGTCTTTGAAGAAGGTCACTCTGCCGGCCACATTAGAGAAAATAGGAGATGAGGCATTCTTTTCTTGCCATTCTTTGAGCTCTATTACCTGCTATGCCGTAGAACCGCCTGTTTTGGGAGATGATGTATTCGGTAACATCATAGACCGCGAGAATATCCCGTTGTATGTGCGCAAGGCAAGTATCGACAAATATAAAGCCGCGGAACAATGGAAAGAGTTCATCGTTGAAGAGATGAGCAATGGTGTGAAAGTAGGCCAACTCTATTATATCTTTGACAAAGTCAACAAGACGGCTACGGTAACATATGAGAAATACAAAGATGACAAGAACTATAAATCCCTGCCGGAAGAGTTGATTATCCCGGAGAAAGTAAGCTACGACGAGGTGGAATATACAGTCACGGCTATTGGAGATTATGCTTTTTGGAGCGCATATACCAGTTTCTTTGAAATTCCGGCAAGTATCACATCTATCGGGGAATACGCTTTTGCAAATATTATCTTTGCAGGAATGATTTTAAACAGCGAGATACCCATAGATATACAAGGAAAACATGTGTTTGAAAATACAATACAGGAACTCTTGTTATTGCCAGCCGGCTCTGCACAAGCCTACAAGGCTGCCGAGGGCTGGAAAGATTTCAGTTTGATTATTGAGCAAGGAATCAAAGTAGGCAATCTCTATTATAGCTTCAACAAGGAGGAGAAGACGGCTACGGTAACATTTGAGAAATATGTTAACCAGAACAACTACAAATCCCTGCCGGAAGAGTTGATTATCCCGGAGAAAGTAAGCTACGACGAGGTGGAATATACAGTCACGGCTATCGGAGATGATGCTTTCCTTTATTGTGAGTCTGTGAAGAAGGTCACTCTGCCGGCAACAATTCAGAAATTAGGGAAAGAAGCGTTCGAGCATTGTTCATCTATTAGCGAAATGACGTGCTATGCCGCCGAACCGCCTGTTTTGGGGCAATATGCATTTTATGGCATTGACTGCAAGAGTGCACTGTTGTATGTTCCCAAAGCAAGTATCGACAAGTATGAAAACGCGGAGCAATGGAAAGAGTTTGTCATAGTTGAGATGAGCAATAGAGTGAAAGTAGATGAACTCTATTATATCTTTGACGAAGTCAACAAGACGGCTCGGGTAACGTTTGAGAAGTTTAATGATGAAAACAACTACAAATCCTTGCCGGAAGAGTTGATCATTCCGGAGAATGTAACCTACGCTGAGGTGGAATATGCTGTCACTGCTATAGGAGATGATGCTTTCCTTTATTGTGAGTCTGTGAAGAAGGTCACTCTGCCGGCAACAATACAGAAATTAGGGAAAGAAGCGTTCGAGCATTGTTCATCTATTAGCAAAATGACGTGCTATGCCGCCGAACCGCCTGTTTTGGGAGAAGATGTATTCTATGGCTACGACTGCTCCAAGATAACATTGTATGTTCCCAAAGCAAGTATCGACAAGTATGAAGCCGCTGAACAATGGAAAGAGTTTGACATAAAGGCGGCACCGATGTGCGGCGACCACCTCTTATGGGAAATTAAGGATGGTGTGCTGACCATTACCGGTAACGGAGATATGTGGAATTGGACTAAAGGTAACCATGTACCATGGTTTAATTACCACGGAGAAATTACCTCCGTTCAGTTACCGGGCGGCCTGACAAGCATCGGAGATAATGCTTTCTATGGCTGCGAAAGTTTAACGTCTATAGACATACCCGCCGGCGTAACGAGCATCGGAGATAATGCTTTTGGTGCCTGTAAAAAACTGACATCAATTGCTATTCCTGTCGGTGTAACGACTATCGGAACTTTTGCTTTCGATTATTGTTCTGAGTTAACGTCTATCAATGTGTCGGAGGAGAATGAGCACTATTGCGATATAGACGGAGTGCTGTTCAACAAGCAGAAGACAGTCCTTGTTAAATATCCGGAGCGCAGAGAAGGAAATAGTTATACCGTTCCGGAAGGTGTAACCAAGTTAGAAATCAGGGCTTTCCGTTCCGCTGATTTGTTGGAGACAATTATCTTGCCGAAAGGTATAACCAAGATAGAAGCCTATACTTTCTCTTCCGCTGATTTGTTGGAAACAATTATCTTACCGGATGGTTTGACAAGCATCGGAGCATCGGCGTTCTCAGCATGCAAGAAACTGGTGTCTATAGATTTTCCTGCCAGTGTAACTAACATTGACATTTTAGCATTCAATGATTGCATCGCTTTGACCTCAGTTACTTGCCGTGCCGTAGAACCGCCTGTTTTGGGAACACATGTATTCGATGGATCCGACTGCTCCAAGATACCATTGTATGTGCCCAAGGCAAGTATCGACAAATATAAAGCCGCAGACCAGTGGAAAGAGTTCGCGCAGATAGATAGCTATGATGCGACCGTTACCTTCATGGACAAAGACGGCAACCTGATTGAAGAGCAGTATGTGGTCAAAGGTGAAGGAGCCGTTGCTCCCGAAGCCCCCGAAGTGGAGGGATACACCTTCACCGGTTGGGACAAGGACTTCTCCGCCGTTAAGGAAGATATGGTCATTACCGCCCAATACGCAATCAAGACCTTCACCGTACGCTTCTACGACAAGGACGGTAAAGTCATCAGTACGCAGACCGTCAATTGGAACGAGGCGGCATTGGAACCCGAATTGGCTGCATGGGAAGGACACACCTTCACCAGCTGGAGTGCCGAGTTCGACCATGTCAAGTCCGACCTCGATATCAAGCCTATCTACGACGTTGAGGTGTACAAAGTGACGTTCCTCGGCTTCAACGACGCCGAGCTGACGGTGGAGAACGTGGAGTACGGCAAGAATGCCACCGCTCCCGATGCGCCCGAAGTGGAGGGCTACACCTTCACCGGTTGGGACAAAGAGTTTGACAACGTGACCTCCGACCTTACCGTTAAGGCAAAATATGAAATCAACTACTATGCGCTGACATTAGTTGCCGGGCACGGAACGATTGCAATCACTGACGAGAGCGGCGAACATAGCCTCAATCCTGATATGGTTATGCATGGTACTATAGTAAAACTGATAGTTACAGCTGATGACGGGTATCTGTTCAAGGGTTGGTCTGACAGCAATACCGACAACCCGCGCTACGTCACGGTTACCGAAGACAAGACTTTCACCGCCCTGTTCGAGAAAGAACCCGATGACCCGACAGGAGTAGAGGAAGTCGAAAGTCAAAAGTCAAAAGTCGAAAGCACCAAGCTCCTCCGTGACGGTGTGCTGTATATCCTCCGCGAGGGTAAGATGTACAATGCACAAGGTCAAAAAGTGCAATAAGACTTGCATATGTCGTAGAAAAATAGTACCTTTGCAGCGTGAAACGAAAAGGGCTTATATCACTTCTGTTGTTCGCCGTGGCGGTCGGTCCTGCTGCCACGCGCGAGGAGCTGCTGTCGATGGTGGACAGCGCCTACCACGAAGCCGTGAGCGGACGGTTGCAGCAGGCGGTAGCCGTCAACATGGACGGTCTGGCACAGACACCCGCCGACTCGGCGGCGCTCCGGTGCGAGTTCTACTCGTGCCTGCTGTACTGCTATCACCGGCTGGGGGACTATACCGAGGCGCTGCGTTACGGAGAACTGTGTCTCCAATATGACGAGCAGCACGGCATGCCGGAAGACCTGTCTGCGTCATTAGGGAACCTTGCCGGAGTCTATTCGTCAGCAGGCAAGCACGGTGTAGCGGAAGACTACCTGCGCCGTGCCATCCTGATAGAACAGCAACTCCTTGCGCAGGATCAGGAGCATAGCCCCAAGTCACTTGCCACCCGCCAAGCAATGCTCGGCGAGGTGCTACTGGCGAAAAGCAAATCGCTGCCCGAAGTGGAGCAAGTGGCTATGCTCTCCGAAGCGCTGAAACTCACAGACGAGGCTTTGCAAATAGAGCGGCAATCGGGACGCAGAGCACAAGAAGGGATGCGGCTCGCGCAACTGGCAAATATCTATGCTGAATTAGGTCAGACAGTGCGTGCCAAAGAGTACAACCGGCAGGCACTCGACATCGCACGCGAAACAGGCAACAAACCCTCTGAACTCATTATCCTCTTGCAGGACAACCAACTGCACAAAGCCTATACCTTGGCACGTGAGTTGGGGATGAAAAAGCAGGAATACGAAGCCTGCGATCGTCTGTATCGGCAGGCTGCGGCGGATGATCATCCGGCTGAAGCACTCCAATGGCTGGAAAAAGCACGTGCTCTCCATGAGCAGATACAATCCGATGAGACTGCACGGCAACTGACCGTAGCCCAAGTGCGGTACGACACTTTCCGCAAAGAGCAGCAGATAGCCGCACAGCAGCGTACCATAGAAACGGAGCAGACCCGCTCGCGACAATTGCTCCTTTTTTCGATACTCACCATAGCAATAATAGCACTTCTGATAGTGGTTGTGCTCCTCATAGGATACCGCAAGCGGGCTATAGAAGAAGCCGCACGTTATAAAGAGCGGCAGTACACCATCCTCACACATGACTTGACTAACCCGATGGTCGCGCAGCAACAAGTGCTCCGTATGTTCTACCGCGATTTCGAACTCTACTCGCCGGACCAAACCCGTGCGCTGGTAGGACAACTCCTTTCAGGAAGTGACAGCCAACTGGCACTGCTACGTAACTTGGGCGAGATAGCGCAGTTGGAACAAGGCAAACGAACCATGCAACCGGTGCGTCTGGATCTAAGCAGTCTGGTAGCGGATACCGTTTCGTTATTGCGGAGCACAGCAGACCTCAAAGGCGTAACGATAGATGTAAAGGCGGAACGCACACTCGTTACAGCCGACAGGGAAGCACTCCGAACCGTGCTGCGGAATCTGCTGGCTAACGCGGTTAAGTTTGCCCCAAAGGGAAGTGTCGTAGAGGTAGGCACAACAGCTCCGAACACCTTGTTTGTTCATAATTCCGGCGAACCGGTTTCTCCGGAACAGATAGACGAGATCATGCATGCTACTACGCGCGTCGTCAGCCATACCGGCACCAACGGAGAGAGCGGTACAGGTATCGGACTGCTGCTTTGTCGCGAACTCATCCGGCTCAATAAAGGCACTTTGACTATTGATAGCTCACCCGAAAATGGAACGACAGTGAGGGTGAGAATTTAACAGCCTAACCATTTAACAGCTTAACGTATTTCGCAGAAAAACCTTATGAATATCGCTATTATAGACGACCACGAACTGATTCGTGTAGGCGTGGCGGGAGTCCTTCATGACACTCCGCATACCATTACTGTCTCCGCATCCTCGGCGGAAGAACTTTTTGCTGCTTTGGAGAAAGGCACACCCTGCGACATGCTCTTATTGGACATCCTTATGCCCGGCACGAACGGTTTCGAGGTCGCTAAACGCATGCGAACCGAGTATCCGGATATTAAAATCATCGTCCTTTCCGTAGATACCAAAGAGTATGTCATCACCCGTGTTGGCTGGTCGCCTCGCAATGATGGTGTGGGCGAGCAGCGTGTGTTGTTGGGTGTATTCGAAGGTGCCAATCGTGAGGATTTTATGGATGCGCTACCGTTGTATGTCATCCCTGAAAAAGGTAAGATTGGTACGATGTCGTATGCTGATGTCCAGTGTTCAAGGGGTTTCCGCTATGTGCGTTATGTTGGACCTTCTGATGCTCGTTGTAATATCGCAGAACTGGAGTTTTACGGCCATCCTGGCGCAGGCGACAACAGTCACCTCTATCAGGTGACGAACCTGCCCACCGTTAGTATCCACACACTGAACGGCGAGATCCCTTATGACAAGGAGCACCAGATT
>ONQO01000092.1 GCA_900319995.1 uncultured Bacteroidales bacterium | reverse complement strand
CACTTGCATCTGTTTGATTGCGCCGATGTAACCGATTTTGTCACCTGCACGCGTGGCACAAGTCTGCGCAGCATTCTCCATGAGACCGGATAGCGGCAATATATTATCTGCCACCAATGGACATTCTGCGGGAATGGTAAAACGTGTCCGCGCTACCTTTTCTTCGACGCTTTCGATCGTGTCAATAAACACAAACGGCGGTCGTTGAGGAATAAAATCTTCTATGTCCATTTTACCATTCACTTCTCAATTAGCCCAGAAATCAAAAAAATTAAACCATTCGTACGGATGTTCTAAAGCCATTTGTTCCAAACACTGCGCATAATGGTCCGCAATATTCATATCCGGAGCGAGTTCATTCGTATATACATGATACGATTTGTAACTCTCTTTGATAACAAAAGTCAGCAAAACCGTTTTTTTGATTGCTCTGCAAATACGGAACGGTCCTGCAGGAAACAGCGCCTCATCCCCCATAAAAGTGCAAGTAACTGCCGTGTCTCCCATCCTTCTGTCAGCAGCCATAGCCAGAACATCCCCGTGTTGCAGTACTTCATTAATGCGGTAGATATGGCTCATATCGCCCGGTTGCATCGTTATGATACCAATATTGTTCCTCTCCAACGCCTGGATTCGGCGACTCAGCACTTCAGGCGATTCTCCGCCATAAGCAAGAATATGCATCGGTTTGTCCGGCGTGGAAAGGAAATATCCTGCCATCTCTGTGTTCCCCACATGTGAAAAGAGCATCACAAAACCGTCCTTACTATGTACGCGTCCGTAATAGCGTTCCCGATTATCCACCTGCACATCGAAACTCTTACCAGCATAAACGGCAAAACGGTCAACGATGGCTCTACCGAAGTGGCAAAAAGAACGATATACATCCATTGCCGCCATAATCGGATTACGTCCCCTATGGCGATGAAAGTGGTATGCACCTCTGCGTTCACAAGGGCGTACAAGTACATACCAAACTAACCACAAGTGCATCAATCCATATACGAATCGAATGTCAGTATGGCGAATGATACGCACTAATGTGCGCTGCATCCAATACGTTCCTCCGGTTTGTCCACTCCAGTTTTGTGCCATGATTGCGTTTGACAGAGAGTCTATCCTATCCGATTTGTTCCGCTATATAGTCGTAAAAATCCAGAAGGGTTTTGACGTTTTTCAATTCCTCCGCTTTGGGCTTGAATCCGAACTCGCGGTCTATCAGAACTACGATGTCCACAAAATCCAAAGAATCAATCTCCAAATCCTGTTTTAGGGAAGCCTCGGGAGTTAACACTTCCGGGGAGATCTCAAACTCCTCCACAAGGAGATTGTTCACTTTCTCAATAATCTCGTTTTTATTCATATCTGTTTATTTCATTTTTCTTAAAACTGTTTTTTGCAGATGAGAATCGAGTGTCCTCCGTTTCCTATCCGGTCATGAATACGCTCTATCTCTAATCCCGCTTCTTTTATTAGACGCATCATGTCATCTGTATTGTACATTTTGCTATTCCCGTTTGCCATCGCTGTGAAATATAAACTTGTCATCGTCAAACTCATAGCTGCCGGCACATAATCCTGCCTATCCCAAAGCGTCTCCATAATAAAGATGCGGTTGTCGGCATCGAGTATTGCCGCTGCGCGACGCAAAATCGACACTATTTGTTGCTCGCAGAAACAATCGAGGAATTGTGACATCCATATTACGTCATAGCGTATGTCTGATGGAAAAGCATTCGTCTGATCCAATATATTCATCCCCACTCCATGAATGCGTTCTGCCCCTTGCTGCCCCTTCGTAGCCTCTCGCATGAGCGCAATCTGCTGCGGAAGGTCGCATATTGTCACTTCTATTGTCGGATGGGATGATACGCAGCGCAAGGCAAAACGACCGGTGTTGCCGCCCACATCCAACACATGAAGAGCGTCTTTGTGTATTGTATTTGCCCCCTTGTATATTATCTCCAACGCCTCGTCGAACGAGTGGTCGGAATAATAATGGTCAAAACCGAACCAGCTTTTCTGCACGGCCGCAGGAAGACTACTCAGTCCTTCGTAAATAGTTGGCCAATCACCAAAATGTTTCAGTCCTGCCGGACGACCTTCTTCAAGCGCTTTGTCCAACACGAACCAACCTTCATAATTGACGTCATGGTTGAAATCTATGTCCGCGCGTATCATGGCATCTCGCAATAGGAACCATCCTATTTTACCAAGTTTGAATCTGTTCGTTTCCGGGTCGATATGCACGATATGAGTTGTCAGAGACGCTTCTATAAGGCACTTGGTTGCATATTCGCTCAATCCAGAAGCCTCCGATATCTCACGTTGCGTCATTCCTTCGCGATGCTCATTAAGCATATCAAGAATACCGTACTTAATCATCAATCGGCATACCTGAAATATAATCGGACCCCACGAATAGAGATGCGCCATTTCTTGGGCTTGCCGGGCGTTATATCGCTCGCTACTAAACGCTTTTTTTAATTTCTCAAATAACTGCATAACTATCAAATGGCTTGAACGACCTTTTAACGAGGTTTACTTCACCTTTTCACTCTCAAACTTTTTCAGCACAACTGCGCTATTCGTGCCTCCGAAACCGAAACTGTTGCTCAAAACGGTTTGAATCGGCGTTTCGATCGTTTGTCGTGCAAGCCGTAAGTTAGCCGCGCTCGGGTCTATGTGATCGAGGTTGATGTTTGGTGCTACGAAGCCGCCTTGCATCATCAATATGCTATATACCGCCTCACTTGCGCCAGCCATCCAGCATTCATGTCCAGTCATGGATTTCGTGCTGCTGATCCATGTGTTTGTGCCGCCGAAGATCCGTGTCAATGCTTTTGCTTCTTCTTCGTCACCCTGTTTGGTGGATGTGGCATGGGCATTCACATAATCAATATCATCGGCTGTCATACCTGCGTCTTCAAGGGCGCGTTGCATAGCAATATACGATCCCTCGCTGCTCGGCTGCGAAATACCGCCTCCGTTACTGGAAAAACCGTATCCGCATACTTCTGCGATGATGGTTGCTCCTCGCGCTACTGCATGATCGTAGTCCTCTAACACCAGAGCGGCTGCTCCGCCGCTGGGTACTAATCCGCTACGCTCCGTATCAAAAGGACGACTGGCTTTCGCCGGTTCGTCAACACGAGTAGAGAAAGTGCCGAGTGCATCAAAAGCCGCCATGGCGTACGGGTTCACTTCCTGCGCCCCACCAACCAAAACCATGTTCTGCAAGCCCTGACGAATGAACATCGCTCCTAAGCCGATAGCGTGACTACCGCTGGCACACGCTGCGCTTACCGAAAAATTGATTCCACGCAGGTGGAAAATCGTACTGAGGTTCATGTTCACGGTTGAGTTCATGGACTGGAAGATGAGTCCGCTGCCCAACAATGCCGTGTCATGTTTCTCTAACATGGTAGCATGCATCTCCACCGTTGGAAGTGCCGTGCTGTCATTGCCGAATAAGATACCCACCTCATTCTCCAATAAATATTGTTCGTTGATATGCGCTTGTTCAAGAGCCTCTCGCGCTGCCATGAAAGCGTACATCGCTTCTTGAGACATTCCCGTTCGCAAACGACGATGTAACAATGCCTTCAAATCCGGTGTCTCGACAATACCTGTCAGCGGGCTACGAAAACCGTATTCTTTACGTGCCTCGTCATAACCGATTCCGCTACGACCAAGACGCAGCGATTCTGTCACTTCTTCTTTGTTTCGGCCGATACATGACCAGATGCCCATTCCTGTTACTACTACCCTTCTCTCCATTCTCAATTCTCCATTCTCAATTCTCCATTCTCAATTCTCCATTCTCAATTCTCAATTCTCCATTCTCAATTACCCCATTCCTCCTGAAATGTTAATCACTTGTCCTGTTATATACCCCGCCTCGTCGGAGCAAAGAAAACTGACGAGTGCTGCTACTTCCTCCGGTTGACCGAAACGTCCTGCCGGAATAGTCTTTTTCAGTTCGGTTTCATCTAATTCTGCGGTCATGTCCGTTGTAATAAATCCGGGAGCTACGGCATTGACAGTCACCTTGCGCGCTGCCACTTCCTTGCCTAACGCTTTGGTTGCACCGATAAGCGCCGCTTTGGCTGCAGAGTAATTCGTCTGTCCCGGCAAACCCGACACGCCGGATATGGAGGCTATGCTAACGATGCGCCCTTTGCGTGCTCGAAGCATGCCGCCCAACACATGATGCGTAATATAATAGAATCCCTCTGTGGTGGTTCGCATAACGTCATGCCAGTCCTCTTCGCCCATAAATACCAGCAATCCATCGCGACGAATTCCTGCATTGTTGACCAAAACGGATATATGTTCGCCTTCGTGTGCTGCATCCCAGGACGTAAGGGCTTCTTCTACCGCTCTGCCGTTAGACACGTCGAAAGGTAGTAACTCTGCTTTGCCTCCTGCTGCTTCGATGGACTCCTTCGTTCTCTCCGCAGCGGCTGTATTACTGTGATAATTGATTATAACCGTGTAGCCATCTTTCGCCAAGCGCTCTGCCACGGCACGTCCTATTCCTCGGCTTGCACCGGTAACAAGTGCATATACATTATTTGCCATAGATTCTTTTTCCATTGCGTCCTTTTACTTTTTACCTTTCAAATATTGCTCTATTGCAGCGAGATCGCCGTACAAGGGTCTGTCTTCAACTATGGTCGCCGACAATTCGCGGACAGCATCGTAGTGCGCACGAGTAGATGGCGCCAACTCATCTTTGATATTCAGACAATCAACGGCTTGAGCCATTGCCAAGAACAGAACGGACATCACTTGATATACATTATTAATTACTTGTCCGCACAATTCTGCGCTGTTCGTGCCCATCGACACGATATCCTGATTGTCGTTGTTATTGGGTATCGAATGTACGTAGTTCGGCATAGCGAGTGTCTGGCACTCTGCAGTAGTGCTCGTTGCCGTGAACTGGCATGCCTGAATACCATAATTCAAACCTAATGTACCCATATTCAGAAATGGCGGCAAAATACCATTGATGCGGTCATGGCAGAGGTAGTTCAACTGTCGTTCGCACACCATCGCCAAACGAGTCATCGCTATTTTTACCTTGTCCGCTTCCAGCGATATATAATCACCATGAAAATTACCGCCGTGATAAACATTTTCTGTCACCGGATCAACTATCGGATTGTCGGATGCTGCATTCAGCTCCTCTTCGACAACACGGCGGCTGTATGCCAATGTATCATAGATGGGACCTAATATCTGCGGCGCGCAACGAAGGGAGTAATACGCTTGTACCTTATCCTTAAAAACCATGGCACTTTGTACCTCGTCACTTTGAGAATATAGTTTGTTTTCCCTTTTCTGCAAGCGACGGCTGCCTTGGCTCAGTTGGCGCATCTGTCCGGCTATCCATATCTGTCCCTCATGACGACGACTTTCGTTAAGAGGAGCTGCCATGAGATCATCGTAACTGCCGGCTATCTCATTCATCCATACTGCGGCAACCGTGGCAAGACGAAGCAAGTTCTCTGCATCCAACTGGTTCACTGCACTAATACCTGTCATTATACTGGTGCCATTAGTGCAACTCAAACCCTCGCGAATATGTATCCGCATCGGCTTTAATCCGCATTCGTCCATCACCTCTCTTGTCGAACGCCACTCGCCGCAATAATGAACCTTGCCCTCGCCGATTAGACATAGTGCCATATGAGCTAATTGAACAAGGTCACCACTCGCGCCAACGCTGCCGTGTTGAGGAATGAACGGGTAAATGCCACGATTGACGAACTCTGTTAGCAGCAACACCAATTCCGGATGTACGCCGCTTTTACATTGCGCAAACGAACCTATGCGTGCGAGCATCCCCGCGCGTACAAAAAAATCGCTGAGCGGCTCACCTGCGCCCGTAGCATGCGAACGGATAATATTATACTGCAAATCGCGCAAATGGTCTTCACTAACTCGCCACTGCGCCATCGGACCAAAACCGGTATTGATTCCATAGATTACTTTGTCCGATGCAAAACGTTTCAGAAAATCATATGTCTCGGAGATGCCTTTAAGCGTCTCCGTATCCCACTCCAAACGACCTTCTCCGTACAAGATGTCGTGGATTAATTCAATATCTATCTTCATCTGCCATGTATTCTTTTACTTCGGACAATAGACAAGGAAAAGTTCACTTAATTCACAGATATCGTGTATATTCTGGTTGACGTGGCTATTAGTGAATTGTTCTATAATCTATCAGCGTCGAGGTCTATAATCCTTTTTCTTTTCAAATCGGGCGCAAAGGTACAAAAAATATTTGAAACTACCAAATAAAAACTGCTTTATTAGCAGAATTTTGATGTTTTTGTATAAAATCTACTTGTTAAAAAACATTTTAAATATACAACTTAAGTTTCCCTTTTGTTTTATTGTAACTAAACTTTCCCACATGCTCTTTGGCCAATTGCTCACGCCTTCTGCCGATCGTTCGGAGCTTTGCCGAAAAGAAAAAGACAAATGACAAATGGCAAATCACAAATGACAAATCACAAATGACAAATGACAAATCACTAATATCAAATGACGAATAAATGTCAATTTTCTTCCCTCCATTTTACCTGACTTAACCGACGGTGGGCCGACGGTAGAACGACGGTCGGGCGATGGTCGAACAGTATGTGTCAACACTGTCTATTTTAACTTTCCTGCAACCTCTTAGATTTTGTTTCTTTTGTTTACTTTGGGGATTATTTGGATGTAATCGGGCTTAAAGATACCGAAGATAGAATTGTTTCTTATAGTTTTTTTTCTAATCAACTACTACTGGAAAACTTAAATTAGTATGATAACTTGAGTTCGCCATCCCATTACTTTCCATAATCAACAGGTGGTAATATATATTTTGCAAAATCGGGGCGACATAGAATCGTTTTTCGTCGATTTATATCATCGAATTTTGATTATGCGGTAACAATTTTTGTATAAAAACGCCGAATTTCGCAAAAAAAGTCAAAAAAAATTTGCACAATTCAAAAAAAAGCAGTACCTTTGCACCCGCTTTTGAGAAATGAGGTAAAAAAAATCTCAAATTTCTAATCTCAAAATTCGATCAGCGAATAATCGTTCGGGCGAAGTGAGATAAGAAATCTCAAATTCGCGTTATGCCTATTGAGGGCAAAACGCTCATGGTGGTCATAGCTCAGTTGGCAGAGCATCGGATTGTGGTTCCGAGTGTCGTGGGTTCGAGCCCCACTCTCCACCCAAGCCCTGTAAATCAATGATTTACGGGGATTTTAATTAAAAAGTGTGTCAAATCTGTGTCACGGCACTAACTTGACTGAACGAAAATTAGATTAAGGCTTTCTTCTGCCTGGCTTACAACCCAGCAGAAGAAAAAAAATGCCCACATCTCTTAATTTTTCCGGAACCTCAACCCAGTTTGTTCCCTCACAGCTTCGCCATGATTCCAATGGCTGGTACCTTACCTCTTACACGTACAACCCCATTTTTGATGGACTTGAACGCAAACGCGTTCGTCTAAACCAATTGCGCAAGCGTTGTCGGTCAGTCATGGAGTTCAAACTTCAAGTGAATGACTTGATGATGACTATTGACAACCAACTACGGTCTGGTGTGATGGGACGTGTAGTTGCCACACAAGCCGCTGCTACAGTTCCTGCTATGAACCCCAAAGAAGCCTTCTTCAATAGTCCTGGCAGTACTCGTCTTTATGAGAAATTTGACGCGGTCGCAAGTCTCTATATTGAGGCAAAACGCAAAGATACACGTCCGACTACATTCCGCAGTTATAGTAGCTTTACCAACATCATCCGAAACTGGGTCAGCAGCAAGTATCCGGAACTCAAAATGGTCTGCTTCACCCGTCAGATTGCCATTGAGTTCTTGGAGGATATGGAGAAGAAGAACCTTGGTGCACGGACGTATAATAACATGATTCGTCTCGGAAGTACGCTCTTTGGTTGGGCAGTCAAGAAAGGTTAGCGGTCTCTAATCCTTTGAGAACCAAGATCGCAAGCGTGAGACGACGAAGAAACGAACTATCATCAAACCGGAAGATCAGATCCTGATAGATAAATGGTTTGCCGAGAACCGTCCGGTGATGCGTATCGTCTGCCGGATGAATACCAATTGTATTCTCTTAAGGACACAGCAATCAATAGTATGCTGAAAGCCGGAGTCGATGACTTATCAGTCATGCAAGCAGCGGAGCATAAAGGCTTGAAGATGACGGTCATTTACGCCAACCACCATGACACGGCTCTGATTGACAATCTGAACAAAAAAGCACCAAAATTTGCGCACTAACCGATTTTTCCAAAAATCGTCAAAAAAAATATGCCGGAAGTGCTAGTATTTACACGAACGCAGGGCACTTTTTAGGGGTGATTTTCTTCCGATTTTC
>ONQO01000099.1 GCA_900319995.1 uncultured Bacteroidales bacterium | reverse complement strand
AACGAGGGGTTGGTATTCCGTTACTCGGCAAAGCGCTATGACAATATGGCTGTAGCCCAGCGGAATGTGGAAGAGAAATATCACTTGGAGTATCTGTTGGAGCCGCAGTATGTCAACGAGGAGCAATGGCAAGGCAGTGAACGTATCCAACTCAACTATATGGTTATGCTTGCTCCGGTGGTAAAGAACTACAAGCAAGCAGGTGACACGTTGCACGCTAATCGTTTGGCACGTTTCCTTTCTGCTGCCGTTACGCGAACGTCGCTTTCGAACGATGAAAAACAAAAGTATTTCAACCTACTGAGCGACAAAAAATGATAGCACTTTTTGTAAACTATAAGTCTCTTTCCGACGGGCAACTCATGGAGCGTGTTCGTCGGAAAGACGATGAACGGGCATTTGCAGAAATCTATCGCCGCTATGCCCGATTGCTGCAAGGTTTCTTCTTCCGCAGATTAGGCGGTGACGAAGAGCAATCCTCGGATCACATGCAAGACACGTTCTTGAAAGTGTGGTCTTCACGGTGGAATTATTCAGACGGACAACCGTTCCGCACATGGATATTCACCATTGCCTACAATCTTTGCAAGAACACATATCGGCAAAATCAGCACGAGCAAGAGTATCTTGATTCGCTTCCGACGGACGAGCCGATTGCAGAAGACAGCACTCCGCTGAAATTAGATGCAGCCACATTTGATAGTGCTTTACAACAAGAACTTGCCCGTCTCAATGAGGCGCAACAAATGTTGTTTGAACTTCGATTTACGCAGGAGTTAACCGTACCGGAAATAGCCGCAATTATTGACATTCCGGAGGGCACTGTCAAATCGCGCCTCAATACATTAACTAATTATCTACGACTAAAATTGAAAGATTATGAATAAGACTTTTGAATCCCAACTGGCTGCTTCTGCGCGTCGTATGCGCAAGCAATCGGAAAGTAATCTCTCTGTTCCCGAGACGATTGTTATTCCGCAAAAACGCACCCGTTACTGGGGATGGATCGCTACACCAGCTGCCGCTGCAGTTGGTTTGTTGATCGGTCTTTTTATTCATCGCCCGGCAGAGCGTCAAGACAATTTTACTGTGCCCGTTGTAGTTGCTTCCGACAATTCCGGTCATAGCATTGTGGAAGACGGCACGGATTACAGTTTGTTGGTATCACTCTAAAGATAGGGATTCGAAAATAACTCATCTGCGTATCTGCTACCCATTGACGCCACAAGCGGCAATGGAACGTAGCATAACGTAGATGAGTAATAATCGTTCGAGCGAAGCGAGATAAGAACCCCCGGTCTCCTATTATCCTTTTTGGTGCTGTTTTCTGCTCTTGAACAGCGGGTTAAAATTTCAAATTTTCACTTTCGTTCACACGGGTTTTTACCCGATGTTTACACGATTTTTTCACTTTGGAAAAACTATGCAAAATTACTAAAAATTTTTGACATATGCAAGTTTTTGAGCTACTTTTTTCCCAAAAAAGTGATATATAGTTTTTCCAATAGTTTCCAAAAACTTTCTAATGATGAAATGAAGGCCGATAAAAATGATAAAATTCTTGCATATGTCAGAAAAAAGTAGTACCTTTGCGACCGAATTTGAACGCAAGGGTACTATAAAAACGACACCCGATAGTTTGACTTGCGTCAGGGACTACCGGGAATTCCGATGCAAAAGTACTACATTTTTTTGAATTGTGCAAATTTTTGACAAAAAAAATCGTTTTTATATGAAATATTCCTATGGGAACAAAAGAGTCCAAAAATAGATGGATGGCAATCGCTTTGTTCTATGTAATTGCAGTAATTGTACGTGCGCTGGCATTGAAATACCAAGACCTCGATACCCATACGTACGTAACATGGCTATGGAATTGGGCACGTGGCATTGGTCCTTGTTTGGGAGCAATCGTCGCAGTACTCGTCTTTAAGCGAAAATTCTATTGCTCAATAACGGGCACATCTGTTTGGAAATCCATATTGACTGTATTGTTGCCGTTCTGTCTGTGCTTTTTTCTCAATCGTGAACTGAGTTTTACCTTGCTTGGTTTTGTCTTTTATTCATTTCTCGAAGAGGTTGGTTGGCGAGGCTATCTGCAAGGGGAACTGAAAGAATTGAATACAATCTGGCGCGTGCTCATCATTGGACTAATGTGGTTTTTCTGGCATATCTCAATAGGCTTCAATATGGGTAGCCTGATATTCTTAGCTGTCCTTTTGTTGGGTACGTGGGGAATCGGTTGCATAGCCCGTGATACGAAAAGTCTTGTTGCTTGTGCTTGTTTCCACACGTTATTTAACTTCTCTAACCAGAGTGGCATAACTTTTACTCCTATGGTGATAGTTCTTTATATCATCGTTATTGTCGGTTGGTTTGTTATCTGGTATGTACCATGGAATAAGATTGTAGTGCGAAAAAAAGACAAAGGCTGAGGGATTCGAAAATTACGAAATATGCGTATATGTTACCCATTGACGCCACAAGCGGCAATGGAACGTAGCATAACGCAGATAAGTAATAATCGTTCGAGCGAAGCGAGATAAGAACCGATCGGGGGCTGAGAAGGCCTCGGACTTCTCTAAAAAGAATTAGGAGCGTCCCATTGGGATGCCCCTAATCTTTTTAAGCGGAGAGTGAGGGATTCGAACCCCCGATACGACGTAATGCGTATACCGCATTTCGAGTGCGGCTCTTTCGACCACTCAGACAACTCTCCTCGTCGGTAACGGCAATCCATGATTAAGTTACTACGTAACAAATGTAATGGTCGCGTTCCCGCCTCTTCCCAAAAATTAGAAATTTTCGGGAGCCCTACTTATTTCTTTTTTAGAAAGCGGGTGCAAAAGTACTGCTTTTTTTTGACATACGCAAATTTTTGCGCTTTTTTTTGCTATTTTGCTTTAATTTTATCAAATCCGGAACCAAAGACCCCCCGTACATCGGCAATAGAAACAAGCGCAGAGGGGTCAATGTCATGTATTATTCGGAAGACCAGCGAACTCTCCGGTTTGCGCACAAGTACAGAAATCACCTTTACCGGTTTCTTGGAATACCATCCTGTGCCATCCAGTATGGTCACTCCTCTGTTGACGGTGGTATTAATTGCCGTTGCTATCTCTTCGTACTTGGACGAATAAATCAAAAAATGAACTGAGCGATGCAAACGCGACATAATCCAGTCCACGGCGAGCGTATAAGAAATAGTCATCGCCACACCATAGAGAACACGCTTGATATGCAGATATGTGGGATTCGTTCCTTCCTCCAGCATCGAAGCCGGCAGAGGCAGAAAGAAGGCCGAGGCAATAATGACCACATCGCAAGCAAGCATAATATTACCAAGCGATATATTATGATAGTGATTCACTATCATAGCCACAATATCCGTTCCTCCGGAAGAACCGTTCGCGGCGAGAACGCATCCCAGCGAGAGGCCGAAAACGAAGCCTCCGATAATAGCACCCAGCCAAGGATCATCAATAATGGGTTCCTGCAAAATAGGAATGACGCGATACCAGAATGTGATAGCCGCCACACCCACCATCGTCCTGATACAGAAACGCCATCCGACCGTAAGACCTGCTACAAGAAGCAAAATAGCGTTAAATACAAACGTTGTAAGCCACACCGGAACAGCACCTCCGTATTCAGGAAAGAGCGAAGGAAAGAAACCCCCGGTGATGTAATAGATAACCGAGCAAATACCTGTAAGTCCGCCTCCGACAAAAGCGTGAGGGAGAAGCACCCAATTGACCATCAATGCCATCGGGGCAATCCCGATGATAATGACAAGATATTCAAACAGCACACGTGCACGCGATTCCTGGGGCGTGTTATGCGGATTAACCAGTTGACTATAGCGAAGCATGAGAGTATGGAGGATTGACTATTATGATTAATTGATTTATTTGCCGTTCACCATAGGATCGAATCCCTGTCCGAAGACGCCGCGTACCTGGCTTTGACTGACAAAAGCATTCGGGTCTATCGCTCGCACAAGTCGAAAAATAGTTGCCGATTCATACGAACGAGCTATTGTGGTGACCACTTTCATGGGTTTTTTATTATATCCGCCCTCGGCATCCAAAAATGTACATCCCCTGTGTGCTTGGGTGATAATAGCTTCTGCTATCTCGTCTGGCTTCTGAGTAAAAATCATAAACTGTACCGATTGACGCATTCGGTTCATCACCCAATCAACGGCCGTGGAGCACATAAACGTATAGGTAAGGCCGAAGAGTATTTTCTCTATCGCGCCCTGAGTCCCTGCTGCCTGAATAGTAGGCAGAAAAAAAGCCGAGGAGATAACCGTCATGTCTGCGAAAAGGAGTACTCGTCCCATTGGCAGGTGATGGTATTTATTGACAATCATCGCCACGATATCCGTTCCTCCGGTAGAACCGTTATTGAGGAAACAGATACCTAAAAAACAACCCGTGAAGAGGCCTCCGATCACTACTGCCATGAATGAATCCGTGAGGAGTGGGACAGTAGCTATTGGAATCAGTTTGAGCCATATTGTGAGCCACATAACGCCCCATATTGTCCGCAAGGCATACTGCTTTCCCACCGTAACCGCAGCAATGACAAGCAGTAATACATTGATGATTGCCGAACTAAGCCAAATAGGGATATATGCATTGGTGGCGAAATAAATGATTTCGCAAAGACCGGTTACACCGCCTCCAACAATCGCGTGCGGGACGAGAAGCTGATTTACGGCGATGGCATACGGAATCGTACTGATGACAATCATCAGCAGTTCTTTAATCGTGATCCACGGCAACATGCGCCGATATTGGCGCAAGTGCTCGCGGATATTCGGGTGTTGAATTTTTCGTTTTGTCATTTAGAATTTAGCTACCAGGTTTCGGTCTCCGAATCCATTATCAACTCTTCCTACGGGGCACCAGAATTTGTTCTCCGCCACCCACGCGGTAGGATAAGCCGCTTGGCGGCGGCTATAGGGATGCGACCACTCGTCCGCTACCACTTCATACTCCGGATGAGGGGCATTAAGCAGTACATTATCGGCCTTATCCGCCTTTCCTGACTCGATGTCGGCTATCTCCTGACGGATTTGCAGAAGTACATCGCAGAAACGGTCTATCTCGACGAGTGACTCGCTCTCCGTCGGCTCAACCATGAGGGTTCCATGGACAGGGAAAGAGAGTGTCGGCGCATGATAGCCAAAGTCCATAAGACGTTTTGCAATATCCGCCTCTGTGATTCCTATTGCGTGGAATTGGCGACAGTCGAGTATCAACTCATGCCCTACTCTTCCCGTTGCGCCGGTATAAACAATGCCATAAGCATCCTTAAGACGCTGGGCCATATAGTTGGCGGAAAGAATCGCTGCCGCAGTAGCGTGACGTAAACCTTCCGAACCCATCATTGATATGTATCCCCACGAGATGAGTGCCATATTGGCATTGCCATAAAGCGCGGCGGATACACGGTTTACATCCTCTGTCGGCAAACAATTAGCCAACTCTTCTGTACAGCATACTGCTCCTGCTCCGGGACCTCCACCGCCGTGGGGCGATGCAAAGGACTTATGGAGGTTCAGATGGCATACATCGGCTCCAATGAAGGCTGGGTTGGTCCATCCGATCTGTGCATTCATATTCGCGCCGTCCATATAAACGAGTCCGCCGTGAGAATGTACCGCCTCTATCATGGCACGGATATCCTGCTCAAAAATACCATGTGTGGAGGGATAAGTAATCATGCAACCGGCAAGAATATCCTTGTTCTCCTCAGCTTTCTGTTTCCAATCAGCGAGATCCGTATTGCCTTTCTCATCGCATTTGACAACGCATGGCGAGAAACCTGCCTGCACACAGGACGCAGGGTTCGTGCCGTGAGCGGAAGCCGGTATGAGGAGTACTTTGCGGTCTGTCTGACCTTTTCTGCGAAGGTATTCGCGTATAACGACAAGTCCCGTATATTCTCCGGCAGCTCCGGAGGTAGGTTGCAACGTGCAGGCATCAAAACCCGTAATGGCGCATAATTGTTCCTGCAACTGCTCCATGATCGATTCATATCCTGCCACCTGTTCCGCAGGAGCGAGCGGATGCGGCGCCATTGCTGCACCATACGTGATGGGAATCATGGCTGCCGCAGGGTTCAGTTTCATCGTACAAGATCCGAGCGGAATCATTGAGGTGGCAAGACTGATATCCTTGCGGTCCAGACGTTTGAGATAACGCATAAGTTCCGTCTCCGTATGATAGCGTTTGAACACGTCTGCCTGCAAGTAATCAATATCGCGAACGCGGTTCTCATCTATCGCCCAAAGTCCTTCAAATGCTTCATCGCTCTCCTCATACTGAGGCATGTTACCGGAAGCCTCGGCGAAAATCTCAATCAACTCGTTCATATCGTCTATATCAACGGTCTCATCAAGCGCGAGTCCGATCCAGCCGGCTTCGTCGTAATAGAAATTGATGCTATGTTCTTCTGCGAGTTCCCGTACGCGCTCCGTCCATCCTTCATCATCGTCCCTTGTAATCTTGAGCGTGTCGAAAAATTCCGCATTCTCCTGATTATAACCATACGCTTGGAGCATCTCGCCCAGATACACCGCTTTGCCGTGGATACCTTCTGCGATAGAGCGGATACCTTCCGCGCCGTGATAGACAGCATACATACCTGCCATCATTGCCGAAAGGGCTTCCGCAGTACAGATATTCGACGTAGCTCTCTCGCGTTTGATATGTTGTTCGCGTGTCTGTAGCGCAAGCCGGAATGCGGGATGCTCGTATTTGTCTTTGCTAAGTCCTATAATGCGTCCGGGCATTTC
>ONQO01000088.1 GCA_900319995.1 uncultured Bacteroidales bacterium | reverse complement strand
GTGCGCGACTACCTGTTTGCCGACACCATCACGGCCATCACCCCGCATATCGATGCTTCGATGGCTGCGCCTGTGGTGCCTTACGAGGATGTGACCAACCTGAAGTTCAACTATATTGGCCGTACTAACCAGCTGATGATTGAACTCGACCAGCAGGCCTCTAAGCTGCACCACCGCAATGTGCATGTGACGATACGCGATGTAGAAGACAAGAACGGCAATGTGATCGCCTCTTTCTCTCCACAAACAAAAGAAATCATCAGCGAATTGACAGTATATAAAATGGTACACATGCTACGTGCTGTTTGTACAGGAGGAACGGGTAACCGTATGCGGCGGACGGATGGCATCAAACCGGACGCAGATGGTTTCGTCAAAACTTTCGGTCTGACTGCACAAATGGGAGGAAAAACAGGAACCTCGAACGAGAATGCCGACGGTTGGTTCATGTGCTTTACGCCTTCACTGGTCAGCGGTGTTTGGGTCGGAGGTGAGGACTACCAAATACATTTTGACAATATGACATGGGGACAAGGAGCCGCTTCTGCGTTGCCTGTTTGCGGACGTTATCTACAAAAAGTGTTTGCGGATCCCGATTTGGGCTACTCGCAGGATGAACAATTTGATATTCCCGAATGGTTTGACCCCTCTGAAGGATGCAAGTAAATTTGATATTTAATATTTGACATTTGAGAGTTAGACACTACATATTATCCTTTGTACTTTGTACTTTGTCCCTTGGTACTTATGCACAACTAAATACCGACCGTATTACTGCAATTGGTCGCAATGCGTTGTATTTTGAGGATTATGTGCTGTCTATTCAGTATTTCAATCAAGTAATCCACCTTAAACCCTACTTGAGTGAGCCCTATTTCTACCGTGCTATTGCCAAAATACAATTGGAGGACTATCAAGGGGCCTTGCGCGACTGCGATGCAGCCATTGAGCGTAATCCTTTCTCTCCGGGGTGTTATTACGCAAGAGGATACATTTATCGGGAATTAGGGCTATGGGACAAAGCAGAAAACGATTATACGGAAGCGTTGCATTTCTCACCGGAGAACCGCACATATATGCTATTGCGTGCTGATACGCGTGCACAAATGAAACGATACGATGACGCGCTTGATGATATCCGCCAGATGTTGAAAAGAGAACCGCAATCTGCTGCTATATGGAGCGAGAAAGGAAGAATATGCATTGCCAAAGAGGATACTTTGCAAGCCTTGGAAGCCTTTGAGCATGCAGCTGAGTATGACAAGGCCAATCCTGCCGTATGGTCGGCACTCGGCGTCACTAACCTTATGCTGGAACGGGAAGACGAAGCGTATGTACAACTCACACAGGCAATTAATCTCGGATCCAAATGGGCGGGCGATTACATCAACCGGGGAATACTTCACTATCGGCGGCATAACTACCGTGGCGCATTGGCAGATTATGACCAAGCGGTCAAAATCGCTCCTCGGGAAGCTGATTGCTATTACAACCGCGGTGTCATGCGGCAGGAAGTGGGCGATTACAACCGTGCGCTGGAAGATTTCAATACGGCTTTAACCTTAGCTCCGGAACGGACGGAAATGCGCTACCAGCGCGGACTCGTTCTTATGCAACTCAAGCAATGGAGCAACGTGATAAATGACATGGATTCACTCATCGCCCGCTATCCGTATTTCTTGCCGAGTTACTATCTGGCGGCGCAAGCCTCCTCCAAGCAGGGCAAAGAGAAAGCGGCGTTTCGGTATCGGGAGAAAGCCCATGAACTCGAGCAGCGCAAAGAAGAGATTCAGTCGCAGAAAGCCGCTCTGCCTAATACGGACATGATGATAGCTGAAGCACAACCTCCTAAAAAAGACCACAGAAAAGAGTTCTCCGCTTCTACTGCGCAAAACCAAACGGACATACCGGACGATGAGGAACAGAAATACGACTCACAGACCCGCGGATCCGTCCAGAAACGCTATCAAGACGTAGTCAATGAACCGAATATTGTACTCAGTTATTACAGTCTGGATCTAAGTCTGCGGCGTACAAACTATTACCATCCGCTGGTGGATTTGCTCAACAAAAGTGAAATACTTCCGGCTGCTTTGAGATTTACTTGTCAGGAAATGACGCTCACGGCGGAAATGGTTGATTTCCATTTTACTGAAATAAACCGTTTATCAAAACTCATTGACGAACATGCAGATGCTTCAGGCGAAGCGAACACGATCTTACTAACCCGTTTATTTCTGGCGAGAGCGGTTGAGTTTGCTATAGTTCAAGATTATGCAAGTGCTATTGATGATTGCACACGAGCTCTACAGTTATCTACACTTAGTCAGTGGTCAACGGTCATTACATTTTGCCGGGCTAACTGGCGTTACCGATTGCTCGAATACCGGCGCGCAACAGGAGAACAGGACGCAACCACGAACATGGATTTTGACATCATGTTGCGGGACTACGACCAAGTTATACGTATGCAACCTGATTTCACGTTTGCTTACTACAACAAAGCGAATATCCTCTGTGCACAACGAGAATGGAAAGACGCTATTGATTATTACACAAAAGCAATTACGCAAGACAACGATTTCGCCGAAGCCTATTTTAACAGAGGACTGACATATATCTATATCGGTGAAAATGAAAAAGGGATGACAGATTTAAGCAAAGCAGGGGAACTCGGTATTTATCAGGCGTACAACATGATCTCACGATTCAAGTAAATGGTAAATAAATTGAAAGGTGAAAATTAAACGATACATATTAACCTTTGTACTTATTACTTTGACCCTTGGTACGTATGCACAGTTGTTATACGAGATATCGGGAAACAGCGTTAGGAAGAAATCGTATGTTCTTGCGACGGATAAGTACGTGGAAATACAATTTTTAGACACTATTCCAAACCTATTCAAATGCTTTGGAATGTGCAATAAGGTGATTACCGAGTTTGCCATGCAGGATTATGAAGCACTCGCTGCATTGCGCCAAGCAGCCCTGCTGCCCGATTCTGTTAAATTGACAAATTATTATAGCGAAAGCGAATACCAACAAATCGACAACGCCCTTCGCATTAATTTAGGCTTAGGACTGGATAAGTTGTGCAGAATGAAACCGTCCTATTTGGCGGAAATGTTTCGGGCGGAATTGATGAAACAATGGTTGAATTATGACGAACAGAAAACAATGTCCGGTTTCTTTGAAGCTATAGCTGCCGAACGCAATATGCCGGTTATCGGATTGGATAACATTGGCGAGACTATGTACATGCTTTTTGACCGCGAACCATTTCACTGGCAATGTGCGGAACTGCTCAAAGTGACGGAATACCCGGAGAACGAAGTAAAACAAGAGCGCATGTTACGGGACATGTATCTGGACGGACGACTAAGGGACATAGCTTACCAAGTGGAAGGACCGGACAACAACACCTCTGTCTCATACTCGGATTACAAGGTCTTCTGCCAGCGCAACGAGCAATGGGTCAAACGATTGAAGCCATATTTAACAGACGGAGGAGCCTTCATCACCTTGGATGCTGTTTATCTGGGAGGAGAGAAAGGATTACTGGAACTGCTGAGAGCGGCCGGATACAGGGTCAGACCAGTAAATAGAAAAGTAATAACTGCAAAACATAATAATAATTAACAAAACCAAAACAAAAATGAAAAAAGTATTTTATGTATTGGCAGCCGCGCTGATGGCTGTTTCAATGAGTGTTAATGCTGCTGAGTTTCGCGGCAAGTTTATTCATCTTGACAACTCTACCAACAAAAACCTCAAACCACAGGTAGCTTTCTGTCAGGAGCACAAGGACGGAAAAGATGTTACGACGTTCATCGTAAAAACAGTTAACACAGACAATTACAATGAGTTCACAGATGCTTCGCGTATCTTGATTAAGTTCTCTGACCAAAAGAACTTCCGTATGAATCGTGTGGCTGGCGTTGGCGTTAAGCAGTATAAAAACACAGAAAAAGTGGCAAAAGCAACGGTTACTAAGTATTGGACGGAAGTGTCATACGAAGTAGCGCCGGAAATCATTGAAAAACTGGAATCAGGTTTTTCTATCGTCAAAGTGCGCGTCGTTTATAAAGAGAACGATGCCAAGGACTACGATCTCACTGAGGGATACCAGCCTAAATTCTCAGCTGACCTGCTCAAATCCTATAAGGAAGCAGCGGAACAATGCAGAAAAACTAATGGTGACCTGAGCGACGAAGACTTCTAATGATAGAAATGATGAAAATGAAGATGATGAACATATGTAATAACCGGATAGTGGTAAGATGGATTGTCTTTTCATCTTTCATATTTCATCTTTCAATTTGCTCCGCTTCCATCGGCATGCAGGCGTTAGGCGACTCACTTATGACATGGACCGGTTTTTCGCCCGATTGGTGTCCGAGAGTGCGTGTCAAAAACCTGCGTGTCAATGGAAACAACATCACCGTATATACCAACGGCACTCTCAAAGATGTCAGTTGGAATCAAAACAATATTGCGCAAATAAAACGCAAGGTGAGCCGATGGGTTCTCGGACACGGGAATGGCAATGTCTCCATTTATACGACCAATATAGACATTGAAACGCTGGTTACAGAATGCGCCAAAGCGGTATATGGTCCCAAATCCTCTGCCGGAAACCGATCGGGAGACCTCACAGAGCGCAATATAGTACTCTACCCGAGTCACGGTTTGTATTTCAATAGAGAACGCGACGAATGGATCTGGCAACGTGCGGCGCTATGGACCACCGTTGAGGACCTATACACGCACGAATACGTCCGATTAGTCAGCCGTATGTTGGAGAACGCCGGAGCTACGGTAATAATGCCACGGGCTGGATTGGATCGGCATGAATTAGGCGTGTCAGGCATGCCACAATGGACGGAGGGCGCACGCTACTGGCTAATAGACCAGAAAAACGACTCAGCGATTTGGAACCTCTATGACGGAGATGAGTACAAAGACGACATGAAATGCCGAGGTATGTGGGTGAATGCATTGGATATCCCGGTTGACCTGTGTATCGCGTTGCACACAGACGGTCAGGACAGCGGAAACGACTCTACTATCATTGGAACGCTTGTTATTTACACAGCGAAAGATGATAGCGGACATGTCGTTCTTAGAGACGGACGAGACAGAGAGAAAACCAATCGTAATCTCGCCGACTGGATTCAGACGCAGATGACCAATGATATCCGCCATACGATTGCTCCCGAATGGACCAGAAGACAGCTCAGGGAAGCTAATTACTGTGAATCAAGAGTGCCGGTCGTGCCCAGTATAATCCTCGAAGTGCTCAGTCATAAGAACTTTGCGGACATGAAATATGGTTTGGACCCGAAATTCCGTTTTATGGCTTCACGGGCGATATATAAAGGTATATTGCGTTACCTCAATGGAATTAATGCTGTGGTACAACCTCTGCCTGTACAGGATTTGGGAGTACGGATTACAGACGGTAATGCACAGACTGCCAAAGCCATACTACGTTGGAAACCTACATTGGATTCTTTGGAATCCTCTGCCAAACCCACCTATTACATGATCTACATTCAGGAAAATGATGGCGAGTGGGACGTACAACAGGTGGAGAATACCACAGAAATAGAACTGGGACTCAAACGGGGAATACAGTATAATTTCTATGTCGTGGCAGGAAATGAAGGTGGTTTGGGATTCCAAAGCCCCATGATTAGTGCTTATCTGAACGACGCCGAGATAAATGACCAAATGGTACTTGTGGTGGATGCGTTCAACGACACTTACGGACCACAATGGTTTGCCGATTCTACGTACGCAGGGATTGTGCCGGACAGTTATGCCTGTGAGGACGGATTATACTGCGCATATATCGGTGCGCAATGGGATTATACTCGTACTCATAAATGGATTAATGATGATAATTGCGGCTGGGGAGCTTGCTATAGGGATCATGCAGGACAGTTTACTGTCGGCAATACGCGGGATTGGAGTGTACTGCACGGACATGTCTTACGCAAAATGCGTAAATCATATATGTCTTGTACGGTTGGCATGTTGGATGATTTTGATCTTCAACCGGCTACTTTCTATTTGCTTGATTATGTGTGCGGAAGGCAGAGACAGCCCATCTCTTCCGATAATCGTCAAAGAATATCCGGGTACTTGGATGCAGGAGGACAGTTGTTGATGAGTACGGACCATTTTAGCGCCATCGACAAGGTTTGGGCAGGAAAGTATCTGCATGCCAAATACCATGCCGCCAATGCAACGCGCAGCGGACGTATTAATAGCCCGAGGCATAGGCTATACCAACTGATTCTTGAACCGAACGAAGAACAACTCTTTACCTGTACGCCGGAAGTACTGATGCCACCTGTTTCCGCCACTAAAGAAGGCAAAACGGTCGTTTATGCCAACTATGAAGATATGCGTTGCCCAGCTGCCATTGGGTGGAAAGACAGCAAAACGGTCAATAACGAAACGGTTAGTACATCTACTCTGGTCTATGGATTCCCTCTTGAAGCTGTACAGGATTTTGAAAAAATCTACCGCCACGCTATAGAATGGTTCAAGCAATAATTACTGACCCGTAAATGAGAAATGTTGCATGAACACATGTGATGTCGCACATTAATCTTCTCTCTTTATGCAGGCACCAAGGGCGTTGAGGCGGGACTCGATGTCTTCATAACCACGGTCGATTTGATCAATATGATCAATGCGGGACGTGCCTTCAGCACTCATAGCGGCAATCAGCATGGCTATACCCGCACGGATATCCGGAGAGGTCATGTTATTGCGCTTGAGTTGGCGCTCATGGTTATGTCCGACCACTACAGCACGGTGAGGATCACAAAGGATAATCTGTGCGCCCATATCAATCAATTTATCCACAAAGAAAAGACGGCTTTCGAACATCTTCTGGTGAATGAGCACAGAGCCTTTTGCCTGTGTGGCTACCACGAGAAGGACAGACAGCAAGTCCGGCGTCAAACCCGGCCACGGAGCATCAGCGACCGTAAGAATAGAACCATCGAGGAAGGATTCTATCTGATAGTGTTCCTGCGCAGGAATAACTAAATCATCCCCTTCTTCCTCAATACAAATTCCCAAACGACGGAAAGCATCGGGAATAATTCCAAGATCTTTAATACCTGCCTCTTTGATGCGCAACTCGGAACCGGTAATAGCTGCCATGCCGATAAACGAACCCACTTCAATCATATCCGGCAGGAGTTTATGCTGTGCGCCGTGCAGAGACTTCACGCCTTCGATGGTCAACAAGTTAGACCCTACTCCGCTGATCTTCGCGCCCATGTTATTCAAAAGACGACAAAGTTGCTGCACGTACGGCTCACAGGCAGCATTGTAAATTGTAGTGGTTCCTTCGGCAAGGACAGACGCCATAATGATATTCGCCGTTCCGGTGACAGACGCCTCGTCCAACAGCATATAAGTGCCTTTGAGGTGCTTGCCATCAAAACGATAAGCGAGCAAGGCTTGGTCGTACTCAAATGTAGCGCCGAGGTTCACCATTCCTTGGAAATGCGTGTCCAAACGCCGACGGCCAATCTTATCTCCTCCGGGTTTCGCGTACGTCACTTCGCCCAAACGCGCCAAAAGCGGACCGATCAACATAACCGAGCCACGGAGTTTATTGCATTTCTTGAGGAAATCCGCACTCCGCAAGTAAGCTGTGTCGAGATTAGCCGCCGTAAAAGCAAACTTGCCTTTGGACAGTTTCTCCACGGTCACGCCGATAGATGCGAGCAAATCAATCAGATTGTTCACATCCAATATATTCGGGAGATTGTCAATAACAACCGTCTCTTTGGTCAACAAAACAGCGCATAGCACTTGCAGCGCCTCATTCTTAGCGCCTTGCGGGGTGATACTTCCATGTAATTTATGTCCGCCTTCTACTACAAAACTTGCCATGTTATATATAATTTACTTCGGGGTGAATATCAATATTGAATTTCTCTTTAACGCTTGCGCTCACTTGTGCGGCAAGGGCGATGATGTCATCGGGCGTGGCGTTATTGGCGTTAACGATGACAAGCGGCTGTTTGGGCCACACTTGCGCACCGCCGAGCATTTTGCCTTTCCATCCGCATTGCTCAATAAGCCACGCAGCAGGGATTTTCACAAGATTTGAGGATTTGAGGATTTGAGGATTTGAATATTGCACTTCAAAGTGCGGCATATCGGGGTATTGCGCCAACAGCTCATTGGCTTTTTCTTCGGGCACAAACGGATTCATAAAGAACGAACCGGCGGAACCCACTTCACCCACTATCGGCAGTTTCGCCATACGCGTCTGGATGATCTCCTCGCGGGTCTTGGATGCTTCGCCGGGTTTGACCTTATAGACCACCGAAGTGACGATATACTTGCCTTTCAGTTCATGTTTGAAAATACTATCACGGTAGCCGAACTTACACTCCTCGTTGGTAAAGACCCGTTCTTCCTGCGTCTCCACGTCCATCGTATAAACGCGCTCAATCACATCTTTCGCTTCTACGCCGTACGCCCCGACATTCTGTACTGCCGAAGCGCCCACTTCGCCCGGAATAAGACTCAGTTTCTCCATGCCACAGTATGCCATGTCGGTCAGTTGCGCAATCATATCATCAAGCCGCAAACCATTCTGCGCCTCTACCGTCTCATCGTCAATAAAACGCGCACGCGCCATGCCGGAATGCAAAATTATTCCGTTGAAATCGCGGGTAAAGAGCAGGTTTGACCCCTGCCCGATATGTAAGATATGCTCGCCTTTATGCTCCTTCAGCACTTGCCGCAACTCATCCAACGAGTAGTACTCGATGAACAGCCGCGCTTTGACATCGATGCCGAAGGTGTTATACGGCAACAATGAAATATTTTCTTTGATGGTCATTTTAGTTTCATTTTTTTCAAGATCACGAGATCACGTGATTACGTGATTACGGGATCATGAGATTATCAAATACAACAGGCATCGCTTGGCATTCTCCAGTCGCCTCGCGGAGAGAGTGAAACGCGAACTGCTGGGTGCAGAAACGGCGCATGAAGACATTGAGCCATTTGTCAATGGTTTGCTCATCATACTGATCTTCAAAGGCTTGCACCGCCATGTATTTGATTTTCTCGCGTGTAAATCCGAATCGCATGAAATAGAACAGGAAGAAATCGTGCAGTTCATACGGTCCCACTTTGTCTTCCGTCTTTTGTGCAATCTGCTGCAAGGTTTGCGTGAAAAACAAATCCGCACAGGTGTAGCCCGTAATACTTAATTCGGGAAAACAGATTACTTCCACTCCTTCTTCAATCGCTTCGTCAATCTGAAGACGTATCTGCTCCGCGTTATAGCGGCAATCCGCCACGCGCATTGTCGGCACAGCCGCCGCTACTCGTACAAATCCAAAATTTGAATCCATGGTACACAATTATTTGCGGGTGCAAAGATACAAAAAAAAATTTATATACACAAGCGCACGCGCAAATTTATCATAAAAAAATGTGTTTTGAACTAAAAAACAAAAAATTTTGCCTTTTATTTTTCGTCTATCAATTATTTTTTGTAATTTTGCAAGCAAAAACGTATAAGTTATGAAGCGTATTTTATTCAGTCTGTTTTTTATCCTCATCGGTCTGCATTGTATGGCGGTATTGCCGGAAGTGACGTTACATGACGTTGACGGTCACGAAGTGAATGTGGCGGCATTGAGCCAAACGGGCAAACCGATCATTATTTCCTTCTTTGCTACCTGGTGTAAACCATGTATGCGCGAACTGACTGCCATTCACGAAGTCTATGCCGATTGGCAGGACGAAACCGGCGTGGAAATGTATATCGTTTCTACAGATCAGGCACAGGATATGCACAAAGTTAAACCGCTGGTGGACGGCAACGGATGGGAATATAATGTACTGCTGGATCCGAACGGCACTTTCAAACGTGCGATGAGTGTGCAGAGTATTCCGCACCTGTTTGTCATTGACCGCAAAGGCAAAATCATATATAACCACGTAGGCTATAGTGCCGGCGATGAGGAAGAGATACGTACATATCTTCGTTAGTCTGCTCGTTTGCGCTACAATTTCCGCTCATGACACCGTGTACGTGAGCGGTGCAGTGGATCATAGCGGGTTACTGGATTGGACGCCGGTAATGTACCATAGTAACAGTTATCTGGACCTATCCGTTCATTATGTCAATGACTCCAACAATGCCCGTTTCCGTGAGCTGAGAGCTACCACTCGTTTGGAGTTAACCCAATGGCCTTTGCCCGGCTACGAAACCGATTTTGCCGGACACGGTATCGGTCATTTGAGCGTCGCCTCCACCTTCGATTGGGGAGAAATTACCATCGGCGATGTCTATGGGCAATTCGGTTCCGGTTTTATACTGAATTTATACGAAGACAGAGGCTTGGGGATTGACGGCGCGCTTCGTGGGGCAAAGATTCAAGTAACTCCTTATAAAGGAATTCATCTGACTGCCCTCGGTGGCAAGCAAAGACGGTATTGGAATTGCTACCGCGACAGTGCATGGGGATGGAAGTACAGTCGGGATGCCGCATTGGGTGCCGATGCGGAGTTTCAGATAGAACAATGGAGCCCTTCCATGCAAGCGAAAGATATCGGTCTGACGATCGGCGGCAGTTGGGTGTCCAAATACGAAGCGGACGATGTGGTTCAAGTGATAACGGAAGACAAAATATACCGGTATAATTTTCCGAAATGGGTCGGTGCAGCCGATGTGCGCACCGCATTGCGTGTGAAGGATTTTAATATGCTTGTGGAGTATGCACGCAAAGCCAATGACCCGTGCGTGGAAAACGGGTTTCGCTACGATGACGGCGATGCGCTGTTTATCAGTGCCGGCTACAGCCGCAAAGACTTATCGGTGTTGGCGCAGTTCAAACGGTCGTATAACATGTCGTTCCGCTCGGAGCGTTTACGCAACGGTCTGGCGGGAAGGCTGAATAACATGCCGGCTTTTGCGACCCAGCACACTTACGCGTTAGCCGCCCTGTATCCATACGCCACGCAGTACACGCAAGGCGAAATGGCTTTTCAAACCGAAATACGTTACACCTGGCCGCGTAAAACAATGCTGGGAGGCCCATACGGTACTACCCTGAAACTCAGCGCCGCACATATCCGCGGTTTATCCAGCGACGGCGCTTGGACCATTGACACCACTCCTGCCGGAGAGTTCTACACAGATGTGAACATCGAATTGAACAAACGTATCTCCAAACAATGGTGGCTCAATGCGATGCTCATGTACCAAAACTACAACCGGCAGGTAATGGAAGGGAAAGGCAGTTTCGTTCGTTCCGGAATAGCGGTTATCGACACGCGTGTGCAAGTAAACAAAAATGTCTCGATGCGCGGCGAACTGCAATACCTCTATTCGCCTGATTACAAGGGACAATGGATTTTTGCGTTGTATGAACTCAACCTCTACCACCATTGGACCATTAGCGGCGAATGGATGTATAACATCGGCCACGCGCCTGATGCGACAAATGAACATTTTTACACTGCAGCACTCACCTATACACACGGAGCGCACCGCGCCATGCTCGGTTATACCAAGACCCAAGAGGGGTATCACTGTGCAGGTGGTGTTTGTAGATACGTACCACAACAAAAAGGCTTATGCGTAAATTATTCGTTTACTTGGTAATGGGTATCTTGTGCGCCTGCGAAGTGATTGACGA
The DNA here is from genome assembly GCA_900319995.1 of uncultured Bacteroidales bacterium. Taxonomy (GTDB): domain Bacteria; phylum Bacteroidota; class Bacteroidia; order Bacteroidales; family Paludibacteraceae; genus Colicola. The sequence continues at coordinate 2,977 of ONQO01000088.1, read as the reverse complement.
AGCAGAACGCATGATTCCCGTTGAGACGGAACCGCAGGGCAACCGGACACATGTGCTCATTGAGTACACCGGTTTTCGTTGTGTGAACTGCCCGACGGCGGCAGAACTGGCCAACGAATTGAAACAACTCTATCAAGAGCATTTGATTGTGGTGTCACTCCACCCTGCTTCGAACCCCTTCACGCAAGGCAAATACGATTACACCTGCCCTGCTGCGGACAGTATTTACCGCTGGATGGGAGGCACAACTACGACACCGTTCCCTGCCGGAAATATGGATATGAAGCCTTATAACGACGAGTGGTTTGCCGACATGAGCGCATGGTCAACAATGGTATACAATGCGATGAAAGATACAGTAGTACCACCTATCAATGAGATGGAAAAGTCCTATTGGCTAATAGAGGACAGTGTACTCGGCGTTCAAGCCATGCCGGACGGAAGTGTTAATACGCAATACTACCACCGTCATGTATTACGCGATGTAAACGCGAATAAAGCGCATTTGGAAATCAAAGATAGTTTTGACTCAACGCAGTTGTATATACTGACACTGTATCTGAATCCGAAAGATAAACATATTGTACAAGCATATGAAGAGAAAATTATTAGTGACTTTGATTTGTCTGATTAGTTTGCACGTCAACGCACTGATTGTCAGTGTGAATAACTATGGAGACATACCCGACACGGGAATGGAGATTACCCTGACCGAAGCGGAAGAAGATGAGCTAACGGGCAAAATGACGGCAGAACTGAACGGAACATTGCTCTGCAACGAACCGCTGACAGTAACCATTAACCGCTCTTCTACAGGAATCGAAGACGAGTTCTGCTGTGCGGGCGAATGCAAGTCCGGTAACGGTCAGACGACTGAGACGCTGGAATTTACACCGAACGGCTTGGCGAATTGGTTTACCCATTTCCAACCTACCGATTCGTTCGTAACGATTGTTTACACGTTCTCTACCGCGTCTGAGAGCCGCACACTGACCGTACATTACCATGTGACGCAAGGGCTGGACGACGTACAAAGCGACGTTATACCATGCAGGAAGTTCATCCAAAACGGTCTGTTATTTATTCAACACGGAAACAAAATATATCACTTATTATGAAATACAATCATTGCTTAGCACTTATCGGACTAAGTACACTGATGCTCACCGCGTGTGAGCCTGACACTCCCAGTGAACCGATTCTGGAGGCGTATCCAAAGAAACATCTCATTGAGGAATTCACAGGACAGGACTGTGGTTATTGCCCGTATGGCATGAATTGCATTCATGAATTCATGGGCAACGACACCAACTGGGTGCTGGTTTTGCATCACTACGGTTATCAAAAAGACCACTTCAGCGTATCTGGTAGCCAAACTATCACCAAAGCGCTGAAAGTGGACGGAGCTCCGAGTGTAACCATCAACCGCGCCAAAACCAAATACAAAGACGAGGGAGGGCGCAACCGCAGCGCCACGGTTTTCCACCCTGCGTACATGGAAACAGCCGATAGATCCCAGTTTGACGAGACGACCTACGCCTCGATCAATATATCCAATTCGTATGATGCCGACACCCGTGAGCTGAATGTCAAAGTGTCCGGTGCTTTATCCAGAAATGATATCGAATCGCTGCGACTTACCGTGCTTGTGAAAGAGTCCGGAATGGTTGATTATCAGCAGGATTATTTCTTCACCTACGAAGGATGGAATGAATTCCGCCATACCAACGCGGTACGTGCATTCCTTACGAATGAAAAAGGCGATGAAATCGTCATCAACAAGCAACGTTACAGCGAGAATTTCACCATTACCCTTAAGGATAAATGGGAGGCAGAAAACTGCATGGTGGTTGCTTTCTTAAGCGAAGATTTTCAGCCGGTTATACAAGCTGAGCAACGCCCTGTATTGGAAGGCAGCCAAGGAGGTGCGGATATCCGGCACGGCGGCATCACAGCGGTACCCATAACGGACTACTATCCCGAACCCGACCCTGTGAAAGGTCCCTCGGACTACTCCGGTATAGAAGTGGACACGTTTACCTATACGACTCACAATTACCAGGCTTATGACAGTTTCGGATTTAATTACTGGACTATCATGAGTTACAATGCCGACGATGCCATCAAAGTGGACAACACGACATGCATGCGCTTTGTTTACCTCTATTTGTTCAGCGAATTAGACCAAACTACGCTGCCAACCGGTACGTTTGAACTCAGCACAAGTATGGAACCGGGGACTGCTTATGCCGGTTACCGTGACGACGAAAAGATTGAAATAGACGGTTCCGCATTCTATTTTGCCAACAAATCGTATTTTAACCAGGGTTATCTTGTTCCGGTAGCCCAATGGTTGATAGCAGATGGCACACTGACTATTCAAGAAAACAAATGGGAATTGGAAGGTCACGCACAAAACGGGGCTCCAATTCACTTGATCGGATTAAGCACAAACGGACAAGCAAACGTATCTCCGGCACCGTTCAAAGTCCCTGAAAGACAGCCCAAATGGGCCTACTCATTCGGATTATGAAGATATCGTTCTCCATGCCGCAGTAGTTCATATCGGTCAGTTGGGCGATTAGGTCATCCAGACGCAAACCATTCTGTGCCTCTACTGTCTCATCATCCAAGAACTTCGCACGCGCCATGCCGGAATGCAGAATTACTCCGTTGAAATCGCGCGTAAAAAGCAGATTAGAACCCTGACCTATATGGAAGATGGGCTCGTTTTTATGCTCCGTAAGCACCTGCCGCAACTCATCCAGCGAGTAGTACTCGATGAAGAGTTTCGCTTTCGCATCAATACCAAAGGTATTGGGTATGGGGTAATTTTCACATTTTTTCATTTTCTCATTTAGATGCATGATACATCGGATGGCATTCTCCAGTCGCCTCGCGGAGAGAGTGAAACGCTCACTACTTTGGGTCCGTCCGGCATCGCTGAACGCTTGAACTGCTGGGTGCAGAAACGGCG
>ONQO01000087.1 GCA_900319995.1 uncultured Bacteroidales bacterium | reverse complement strand
AGACATAATAAACAATAAAATATTCATTAAAACAAACAATCTTTATGTGGTTAAAAGACTCTTCTATCGGCCGTAAGTTCATCATGAGCTTAACAGGTCTGGCGTTGGTCTTCTTCCTGCTTTTCCACGGCTGTATGAACCTGGTCGTGGTTTTCTCGGAGGATGCTTACAACGCGATTTGTCATTTCCTGGGAGCCAACTGGTATGCCCTTGTCGGCACGGTCGGTTTGGCTTTTCTGGTATTGTTGCATTTCTGCTATGCGTTCTATCTGACTATTCAGAACCGTGCAGCGCGTGGTAACGACCGCTATGCTGTAACGGCGAAGAAAGAGGGCGTGGAATGGGAATCGGAGAACATGCTGGTACTCGGTATCATCGTGATCGGTTTCCTGGTTTTGCACCTCTACAATTTCTGGTTCAAGATGCAGTTGGCGGAGATTACCAACGGTGCCACGGCTCCGGAGGAACTGGCTACCAAAGGTGCGTACTATGTGAAAGCGTTGTTCACCAGCGGTTGGAGCGGCATCGTTTATTGCGGCCTCTATCTCGTTTGGCTCTGTGCTCTCTGGTTCCACCTGCGTCACGGCGTTTGGTCGGCTCTGCACACGCTCGGTTGGAACAACCTCGTTTGGATGAAGCGAATCAAAGTGATCGGTATTTGCCTCGCTACCCTCGTTGTTCTGCCGTTTGCTATCGTAGTTCTCTACTATTTAGGCATGGGTATTGGCATGCTTTGTTAATTGATAATTGATAATTGATAATTGAGAATCATTATGGCAAAGAAAGAAGATATCAAAGAGGCTGCTGTAAAGGCGGCTAAAGAAGTAGGCGTTAAGGTTGCCGAGGCGGCACTTGACGTAGCAGAGAAAGTAGTGAACAAAGTAGCAGAGGTCGTTAAAGAGGCTCAGACTCCGATTATCACTCCGGAGATGGCAAAGATTCCTGCAGGTCCGCTGGAGTTGAAGTGGACGAACTACAAGAACCATCAGAAACTCGTTAACCCCGCTAACAAGCGTCGTTTGGACGTGATCGTTGTGGGAACGGGTTTGGCAGGTGCATCGGCTGCGGCTTCGCTGGCAGAGATGGGTTTCAATGTGCTGAATTTCTGTATCCAGGACAGTCCGCGTCGTGCGCACTCGATTGCTGCACAAGGCGGTATCAACGCTGCGAAGAACTACCAGAACGACGGTGACAGCGTTTACCGTCTCTATTATGATACCATCAAAGGTGGAGACTACCGTGCCCGCGAGGCAAACGTATATCGTCTGGCTGAGGTATCTAATAGTATTATTGACCAGTGTGTGGCACAGGGTGTTCCTTTCGCACGCGAATACGGCGGTCTACTGGACAACCGTTCGTTCGGTGGCGCACAGGTGAGCCGTACGTTCTACGCCAAGGGGCAGACAGGACAGCAGTTACTACTCGGTGCTTACAGCGCGCTGAGCCGCCAGATCGGCAAAGGCAAAGTGAAGATGTACACCCGCTATGAGATGCTGGATATTGTCCTTATTCCTGATGAGAATGGTGAGAAACGTGCGCGTGGTATCATCGCCCGTAACTTGGTAACCGGCCGCATCGAGCGCTTCTTCGCACATGCAGTAGTAGTAGGTTCCGGAGGTTATGGAAACACCTTCTTCTTGAGCACGAACGCGATGGCATCCAACGGTTCGGCTGCTATGCAGATGTATCGCCACGGTGCTTATTTCGCTAACCCTTGTTACGCACAGATCCACCCGACCTGTATTCCAAAGCATGGTGACTTCCAGTCCAAACTGACCCTTATGTCCGAGTCGTTGCGTAACGACGGACGTATCTGGGTGCCGAAGAAACTGGAGGACGCGAAACGTCTGCAAGCAGGCGAAATCAAAGGACGTGATATTCCGGAGGAAGATCGCGATTACTACTTGGAGCGTCGCTATCCTGCCTTCGGTAACCTCGTTCCGCGTGACGTGGCTTCGCGTGCCGCCAAAGAGCGTTGCGACAAAGGCTACGGCGTGAACAACACCGGCCTCGCGGTATTCCTCGACTTCAGCGAAGCTATTCAGCGTCTGGGCAAGGATGTAGTGGCTCAGAAATACGGCAACCTCTTCCAGATGTATGAGAAGATTGTGGACGAGAACCCGTACGAGAACCCGATGATGATCTTCCCGGCTATCCACTATACGATGGGTGGTATCTGGGTGGACTACGAACTGCAAACGAGCGTCAAGGGTCTGTTCTGTATCGGTGAGGCGAACTTCTCCGACCATGGTGCCAACCGTCTCGGTGCCTCGGCGTTGATGCAGGGTCTCGCGGACGGTTACTTCGTGCTGCCTTATACCATTCAGAACTACCTCTCCGACCAGATTGGCGTGCCTCGCATGAGTACCGACCTGCCCGAGTTCGCTGAGGCTGAGAAAGCGGTGCAAGACAAGATTGACCGTCTCATGGCTATCCAGGGCAAGCGCTCGGTGGACTCTATCCACAAAGAACTTGGTCTCGTTATGTGGGACTTCGTCGGAATGGGTCGTACTGCAGAAGGACTCAAAGAGGGTATTGCGAAGATTGATGCAATCAAGAAAGAGTTCTGGAGCAACGTCTATATCCCCGGTGAGGCAAACGCCCTCAATAACGAGTTGGAGAAAGCTCTCCGTCTGGCAGACTTCATCGAAATCGGTCGTCTGATGGCTGTGGATGCACTTCATCGTGAGGAGAGCTGCGGCGGTCACTTCCGCGAGGAATACCAGACTCCCGAAGGCGAGGCACTCCGTCAGGATGACAAGTTCAGCTATGTCGGCTGCTGGAAATACATGGGTGAGGACCAAGAGCCACAACTCATCAAGGAGCCGCTTGACTACGAATTCACGGAACGTAAAACACGTAACTATAAGAACTAATCATGGATCAGTATATTGATATTAAGGTTCGTGTTTGGAGACAAGCAGGACCTAAGGCACAAGGTCATTTCGAGACATACGACCTGAAGCATGTATTCCAAGGCGCATCGTTCCTGGAGATGATAGACATCCTCAACGAACAACTCATTGCAGAGCACAAAGACCCTGTTACCTACGATCACGACTGCCGTGAGGGTATCTGCGGAATGTGCTCAATGTACGTCAACGGTCATCCCCACGGACCGGACAGTGCAATTACGACCTGCCAGCTCCATATGCGTAAGTTCAAGGATGGTGAGACAATAACCGTAGAGCCGTGGCGTAGCCGTGCGTTCCCTGTGATCAAGGACCTTATGGTCGATCGTGGAGCTTACGATAAGATCATGCAGGCTGGTGGTTTCATTTCTGTCAACACCGGAGGTGTTCCGGACGCCAACGCTATCCCTATTCCGAAACCAAAAGCAGACGAAGCGATGGATGCTGCCAGTTGTATCGGTTGCGGAGCTTGTGCTGCGGCTTGTAAGAATGGTTCCGCAATGTTGTTCGTGGCTGCCAAGGTTAGCCAATTGGCATTGCTGCCGCAAGGCAAAGTGGAGGCTGCTACTCGTGCGAAAGCGATGGTGGCTAAGATGGACGAACTTGGTTTCGGTAACTGTACCAACACCGGTGCATGTGCTGCCGAGTGCCCGAAGAGCGTCAGTCTGGCGAATATCGCACGTTTGAACCGCGAGTTCCTTTGTGCGAAATTCAAAGACTAAATTTATCCGTTATCTATGGCGGGATATGCAATCAGGGCGGCATTATTGCCGCCCTGATTGCTGTTTATGGGTATGTGGTTACAGTTTACCGGATTGTATTCCCCATAATGGAATATTCTTTGCCGTTGCGGAGAATAATAATCTGCCCCTCACGGAGTATTTTATAACTTATTGATTGCGGGAAAGTAATCGTTTCATTCCCCGATGTACCTCCTTTAATCTGGAAGCATACTTTGGAAATACGTGTGCCGGTGCTGGCTGAGCGCTGGATAGTGAATGATTTGGCGTCCGCCGGCGCAGACAAACGAACCATCTCGGTCTGTGCGCTTGCAATCGTATATTTGGTATTGGCGTCGCTGTTCCAATGATAGGCGATAGTATTCTTTCCTTCTGCCCAATTGGGGATGGTAACGTCAAACTCCACGGCCTCAATCACGGCATCGTATGCCGAGAAATCGAAGGTAATATAATCGGCATTGCCACCCATATTGAGATATCCCGGATCCCATTTGCCTTTCTCCAGATTGACAATCACGGATAGCTTGTTAAAGTCGGCAGGGATGCCTTGGTTGCCAACAGAAGGTTCCTCTCCCAAACTCAAATCGATGCAACAGTCTCCGCTGACCGAAACAGGAGGTGTGTCCTGATTATTTCCGCCTTCTCCGCCTTCCTGACTTCCGCTATCACATGAGGAGGATATTTTACCCTCTGCCGTGATGGTGAGTGTGGCGCCGGTGCCGCATGCATTGGTGATGTAGTTCTTTGCCGCGGCGGCAGTCAATGGGTCATACGCGTAAGTCGGAGCGGCTACATTGCCGGAATTGGAAGGTAAATTGCCTGTGCAGTTGACGAACTTGCAATAGTTGGTCGTGCTGTTGAACCCCTTGAAGATATTCTTCGCGGTGTTGGCTTTGCCGGCAAAGGTGCAACCCTCAAAATAGCAACTCGCGTTCTCCGGGCCGACATAGTAGTCCGACACCGAACTGTTCCAATAGCAGTTCAGAAAATGCAGCAAACAGTTACGGCAACGCGTCATTCGTTGCTTGCATCCTTCGTCCCACCAGCAGAAACCGTAGGTGATGTTATACGTGCCATCGGTCGGTTTGTCGTAAGAAGATGAACCCACGAGGTTAGAGAACCGGTGGTCGTCTGCTCCGCCGGAACCTCCTGCTTTAGGCGCTTTCAGATACCGAAAACGACACCAACTCACGGTGATGTTGTCGGACAGACCTTTGATGTCGAAATTGCCGTCGCAGCCGTCTTGGAAATCGCAGTGATCCACCCACACGTTCTTGGCCCCGTCCAGCGTCAGATTGTCTTTGCCGTCACAATCGTAGGCTCCCGGACCTTCGAACGTCAGGTTGCGGAGAATAATATTGGAACCTTTGAGGTATAATATTCCCGAAACGGACTGCGTCTGCTGAGTCGAAACCAGTTTGACACCCGGCAATGCCATAATGGTAAGGTTGGATTTGTCCGTACTAATCTGGTTGCTGACGGTAATGTTTTGAGTGATAATGATTACTTTGTTGCTGCTCTTGAGCGCCGTTTTAAGTTCGGATTCGCTTTTTACCAAAGTAGGGGAGGCACTTCCGCCTCCGGTAACGCTTGTGCCGGCATAACCCCATGAAGAGGATGCGCAGTAGTTAACGGCTGCAATAGGGAGCATCATCCATCCACACAGCACTAAAAGAAAGAATTGTTTCATATTTGCTATTTGTTTTGTTCTTTGCGGAAAAAAGTATTACAGTGCTAAAAACAGAACTCTGATACCTGCACAGGTAAATGTATAAGTCGAAATGTCAACTATAGCGTTCCATCCTACTATTTGTGGCGACAAAATTACAAGTTTTTTTTTATATATGCAAATTTTTGAGCAAAAATCTATCGTAAACCAGAAAAATTTGCAGCAGAGCTACCAATAAGGTAGCCCTGCAATGCGAATGTCGAGATAAAAGTATTATCTCATGAGATCCGAAATACAAGTTTTAAATACGATATTAGTGTTAGAAACTCATAGCAATTCCGATACCATTGTGTGATGATTGCAGACGGAACTCCAATTGGCTCGTCTCTTGCTCCAACTCTTTATAGCCACACCACGTGTTATAAACTTTGTAGGCATTGCGTTTATTCACATCGGCAGCAATAATCATCGGCACGCTGATTAAAACCGTTGTAATCGGACCGATACAGGTCAGACCAATACCGGCTGCTTCTATTTGCTCCCTCATGTCACCTGATGGAGCATGATGGTATAAACCCAGCATGGTTGCGCCGGCAACGGTAATAACAAGACCGGAACTAAATAAGCCCCATCCAGCTTTCTGTAGCTTCTGTTGCTTCTGGTTGTGTTGATAAGCGCGTTCGCAGTTACTATTCACAAAATTGAGCATTTCTGCATAAGTCATCGGGTCATTGTGGTAATAATAGATAGATCCCTGACGAGTGACGGGACCGATGTTTTTAGGTTGTTTGCTAACGCCATAACCGCTGCGATAAACACCCACTTGGGCGTGCACTACGCCGCACAAACCAATTACGGCGAGCAGTATAAAAATAATCCGTTTCATATGCTTATCTCCCTACACGTTGAAGTAACAAACCACCTTGCAGACTAACTTCGTTTTTTTGCTCAATAAAAGGTTTCATCAGTTCAATATCAGCTTGGGTCGCTTTGCGATAGTTCTGATACTTAGCAAGATGACCGGAAACGGTAATGACCAGTACATCTTTCTTTATTCGGCTCGGAGCAATTTCAAAAGTAGGGGAAATGATATCATCTGCTTTGAATTTTTTGAGGGTTTGAGCGAGCGCATATTTCTTCCAACTGAGTACTAATGGAGATTCCTCTCCGCGTATTTCTGCTGCTGTGATTTGTCTGATTTCCCGTTTCTTGAGTTTGGCTGACACCTCTACTTGATTGGTTGTAACTGTTTCTTGTACAGTCATGTCAGCCACAATTGGGGAGATAAATCCCGCACGAGAGGGTTCTACAAAGCGAGCGGTGGATTCTTGGTACGTGTACGTTCCGCAAGAAGTGAGCACTACAGCTGCGAGAGCTGTCAAAGTAAGTTTAATCTTTTTCATAATGATTTAAATTTAGAGGGTGAATAAATATGTTGGTATTAGAATGAGATTGCTAATCCGAGGTTGTTTGGTGAGGATTGCAGGCGGAGCTCGAGAGGCGTAACATCCCGCTGGGAGGTTTCCTGTTCCAGTTCCTTGTAACCACACCACGTGTTATAAACCTTGTGGGCATTGCGTTTTTGCGCGTAGCCGGCTATGATCATCGGCATACCGATACCGCCTGTTATCACAGCACCACCGCACATGAATGCAATACCTGACCATTGAAGTGCGTATTGCTTGTCATATAGTTTGTTTCTTTCTGCGCTGTAGGCAGGGTAATCTTTAAGGTCAATCGCGCCGCTTCCGCCCAATAGACCACCTCCTAAGATAACCATTCCTATACCGGTTCCAAAAAGTCCCCAACCGGCATTGGCTATCCGCTGCTGCTTTTTATAATAGTTATAAGCTTCCTTGCAATTATCGTTGAGGAGTTGAACCATTTCCGCCTCTTTCATCGGTTTGCCGTGGTAGTAGTAAATCTTGCCGTTACGCGTGAGCGGTCCGACTTCCTGTGTTTTCTGTACCGAGCCATAACCGCTGCGGTAGTAACCGACGCCAACTTGGGCTTGAGTAACAACAACTGCACATAATGTAATGAGAATAAATAGTGTCCGTTTCATTTTCTAATAATTTATAGGATTAAGCATATAAAATAAAAGCGGGACTGCAATCTTGCTGTTCCGCTATTCGAGGCTCTCGCATTGCCTTTCTCATCTGAACAAGCAACACTGAGCCCCATTTCGTATACACAATAGCACGCCTAAGAGCGTGTAGAGTGAATACATTCAATGGGCATCTTCGTGTCGCATTGTTTTGGTGAGAAGATGGAATTTGCGAGATTCCGAATAGCCAAAACAAAGCGCAAAAGACGCTTTTATTATCATGTCCTCCTGTTTATCGTCAGTGAGTGACGGTAGATATTATCTTTTCGCCTGCAAAGGTACTACATTTTTTTCGAATATGCAAATATCTTTACTTTTTTTACCATTTATCGAGTGCTTTTTCTTCTTTTGCGGTCATTTGTGCTTTGGTTTCGGGAGTCTTGTCGCCCTGGCCGGTGAGATGGAGAATGCCGTGAATGATGATACGAAGTAACTCTTGCTCAAACGGCACACCTACCATCTCTGCGTTTGAGCGCACGGTGTCCAAAGAGATGAAGATGTCGCCATTGAGCGTGGATGCTGTGGAATAGTCAAAGGTGATGATGTCAGTGTAGTAATCATGCCCTAAAAACTCGCGGTTGACAGCCAGTTCGCGTTCGTCGGAGCAGAAAATATAGTTTATATTCCCCACACTGAACCCGTATCCCGCCGCCACCGCACGTATCCACTGCATGATCCGCCGCTGGTCGATACTCGGCATCTCTATGTCTTCCGATAAAAAATGTATCATTTGTACTAATTCAGGGCACAAAATTACTACAAATATTTGGAATATACAAGGATTTGACGGTAAAAAACGAATTTATTTGATTTTTTAGCGGGAAATAATCGTGCGCAAGCTAAGAAATCCTTGTTACTCGCACAACTGTGCGAACGTAAATTCGGAGATGAGGTTGTCCCCGATTTGGAAAACATAGACGGAAAGGGGCTTAGCGTGCCGAAATAATCGTGCCCTTGTGGCTAAAAAGTTACTACAAATATTTGCATCTACGTAAACCACGCCAAATTAGCTTTTGACCAATAGCCATAGGGTCGTTTACCACTCTTTTAGCAGGCACTCTCGCGACCATTTCGCGACCATTACGGACGTCACCGTACAGTCCTTTTCGCGTGCTTTTCACCTGTTAGTCCGGCTCCGGTTGACAGGTTCCCTCTCTCGTTCTTTAGTACGTACGTTACCCCCCCTTAAGGGGGGCTAACAGTACTAAACGAACAGGAACCTCGTCAAAAACATTTACTTATTTACTCATTTTCTCATTTATTCTTAGCCCCTTAACAGGGCACGATGATTTCATTTTCGCATCGTACTGACGGGTCGCGGTGTGGTCGCGGGGAGGTCGTGGATTTGAGTCGTAGTTGGCAGTTGGTCGTTTGTCGTTAGTCGTTTGTCGTTGGTGGGTATTTGCCCTCTTGGGGGATGACCGGTATGACAGATGACAGTATGACAGTTGTTTTTTTAAATACCTACACACGCGTGTGTGTGAGTTTTGTATATTGAACTGTCATCTGTCATATTGTCATGACTTAGCGTTGACTGGGTTGCATAGCCTCTTAGTAGGTCTATACCTATTACATAGGATATAGACTACCCTACTAAGGGGGCTTCACTGCTACCCGTCAAAAATTTGCTGCAAAGGTACACTTTTTTGACCACATACGGAATTCCATCGGC
>ONQO01000029.1 GCA_900319995.1 uncultured Bacteroidales bacterium | reverse complement strand
CTGAACGATGAGAACGCGTTGCTTCGAATCAGAGAATCGCGCCGCTATCTCTTTCTCCAATAATGTTCGCTGAGGCTCCAGTCCGCTTAGCACAACAACTACTTCATACTTCTCCAAAGTATTGGTAGCAATGTTCTGTTTAGATAGCATTTTTTCAAAGCGGCTCAACGGACCGATATATTCGATGTTGCAAGGCATATTTCTTAGTGGCAGATGTGTAAGGTGGCTGAGAGCGCCTGCTAAACATTTCTGGCGGTCCTCATAGTCGGGTACCCATACCTTATTAAAACGCGTGTATATGCGTGCGTGCATGCGAGCCACCAGAGTTTCGAGCCATCGCCAGCCTTTGGGCAACATGATATGGAGTTGGTGTGTCATATAGACTGTTTCGGTGTCATGGAAGAGTCCGTTCTTTTGAGCGGCTGTATGTTTAGCCGTCAGAAACAAGCCAAAACGATTGTCTGAAACAACGAGGTCTATATGTTCTTCTTTAAGAAGGTTTTTGAGTATCCAATGGTCTTTGAGTGCCCACGTGAAGAGTTTAGGAATCGCTCTTACCATGGCGAATACTTGCCGTTTGCCATTGCTGTATCTTAGATTCAGAGGTGCGAGATACGTATATCTGAGTTTCGGGAAATGCTTGCGTAGCAGAATGAGGCTCTCTCCATCGCCTCCTAAAATGACTTCATGTCCTTCCTGCATAAACCGACGCACCAAAGGCACGCACCGACTCGCATGTCCGAGTCCCCAGTTTAGTGGAGCAACGAGAATCTTCATTTAATTGAGAATTGAGAGTTGAGAGTTGAGAATTGAGAGTTGAGAGTTGAGAATTGAGAATTGAGAGTTGAGAATTAGGCAGAAATGATAACGTTATATCCTTTTTCTATGAGCGGAGCGGCAATGTTTTCCATTTCTTCGCGTGATATTTTGGAGAGATGTTCCTCGGGTGTTTTGCGATCAATGACGTAAATCATGATTTGTTTTGGATGAATCGTGTCCACGGCCTTATACCATGCGCACAATTCGTCAGGGGTAGTATTGTCAATGATCTGTCCCTTGTGTTCTCCTCGCAGAAAACAAGTCTGCAAGGTAAAATCACCATTGAATTGTTGTAACCAATCGATCAGTGTTTGTACTGTAAGGTGCTCATTGACAGGCATATCAATGCGATGCATCATTTTGTTAGTAGCGGCGTCAAGTTTGAGAATACGGTTATCGCAAAGTTTCAGCGCTTGTACAACCTCTTCTCTGCCGAGTTGCGTGGAATTGGACAGAACGGTAACCTTTGCGTAAGGGCAATATTTGTCGCGCAAGGCGCATGTGTCCTCTATTATTCCAAGGAAATCCGGATGAAGGGTAGGCTCTCCGTTTCCGGAGAAAGTTATGACGTCTAATAGGCCGTCTTCGAGACTGCTTAACTTGTCTTCCAACGCAGCTTTCACTTCCTCTCTGGAAGGCAGTTTAGGGCGGGTTACTTTCTCATTCCAACCACATTCGCAATAGACACAGTTGAACGTACATAGTTTATGGTCCAAGGGCATGATTTCCATTCCCAGACTATTGCCTAATCGGCGGCTATGAATAGGTCCATATACAATGCTTTGAAAAAGCATAATTGAAGATTTTTAAATTTATTAAATAATCAAAGGTTAATGACTCTGTTTCCGAGTATTTTACAGAGGTCGTTTCGCATAGTCAGAAGTTCCGGCTGGTGGGCAAGGAGTTGAAGTTGCAAGTTTACATCCCCTTCGCTTTGTGCTTTTTTTATCCGGTTATCCAGGTCGTCTATCTGCATATTCACGACCGTCAATTTGATTTCATAGAGCAGCTGTGTCACCAATTCTCCCAGTCGTGTTTCAGTATCCGTGGCAGGTAAGCGGTATTTCTCCACAATCATGTCTATCGCCGTTGCACTTACGTCAGGATTCGTATGAAACTTGAAGAACTGTTCCGCTTTGAATCCGGGTTCTTTCTCGTGAAGTTTAAATTCGTCTATGATGGTTTGATAAACCGGTAATGGCGGTTGTATCTCATCGTTTTCAAGGGTGTAGATAATCACATCCCCGATAGAATAAACCGTTCCATCCACCTCAATAGGTCGTTCCCCGTAGCGGATTACAAGTTGCATGAGGTTGTAGTAATTCTGTTCCAACGGGCTTTTCGCACGTGTAATAACAGGAGAATCCATTGTGGACGTATAAGTTCGGGAATCCGGATTGGTGGCAATTATCTGTTGGTCTCCGGTTTGTTCTTTTTCTTCCTCTTTCCTATGCTCTTCCACTTTTTGCTTGCGCAGTTTGACGACCTCATTAGTCAGTACTTTTTCGGACATATGCAGTCTCTCGGCGCTATCTTTGATGTACACCTGCCGAGTAATAATGTCCGGAATAATGGCAATGGAGGCCGTAATATCTTTAATCAGTTCTGCGCGTTTGAAGGGGTCATCGCCTGCGTCTTTGCTTAGCAAAGCGGATTTGAAGCGAATAAAATCCGTTTGGTGTTCTTCAATATATCGTATGAATTCGGTCGAATCATGATTTTGCGCGTAGCTGTCCGGGTCTTCTCCGTCAGGAAGAAGAACCACCTTGACGTTAAATCCCGCTTCGAGGAACATGTCTATACCTCTGAGCGCAGCATGAATACCAGCCGCATCTCCGTCATAGAGCACTGTAATATTTGAAGTAAAGCGTTTAATGAGCCAAATCTGCGGTTTGGTGAGTGCCGTGCCTCCACTTGCTACGACGTTCTCTATGCCGGATTGGTGCATGGAAATAACGTCCATCTGTCCCTCGACGAGATAACACATGTCGGCTCGTGCGATAGCTTGTTTGGCTTGGAAAAGTCCGTATAGTTCGTTGGTTTTGGAGTAGATAATAGAGTCTGGTGAATTGACGTATTTGCCTACGTTGTCTTTCTTTTTGAGAATACGTCCGGCGAAGGCGACGGGTTTCCCGCTGACGGTGAAGATAGGAAACATGACTCGGTCTCGGAAACGGTCATAGAGTCTTCCGTCTTCGCTTTTTCCGACAACACCGACACCGATTTTAGTGTCCACATTATTGGTGATAAATTCTTCCTTGAATCCTTTCGCCTTGAGTGCTTGCGCCAAAGGATTACCTTTTTCCGGCGAGTAACCGAGTTGGAATTTGCGTATGATATCCTCCCTAAGTCCTCTTTCCCGGAAATACCCCAATCCGATAGCTTGCCCTTCCTGTGTTTCCCATAATTGTTTTTGGAACCATTGATTGGCAAAATCGTTCACAATGAACATGGATTCACGATTATCCTGCCTCTGTTGTTCTTCAGCGGTCAGTTCTCGTTCTTCCACCTCGATATGATATTTTTTGCCAAGTTGTTTGAGGGCTTCGACATAACTACACTGCTCAATATCCATGATAAAACCGACGGCATGTCCGCTGACCCCACACCCGAAACATTTGTATATACCTTTTGATGGACTGACGGTGAACGACCCTGTTTTCTCGTTATGGAAAGGACATAGTCCAATCAAATTGGCGCCGCGTTTTCGCAACGTGACGTAATCGCTGACGACTTCTTCAATTTTTGCCGCCGCGTAAATCCGTTCTATGGTCTCTTTAGGAATCAAATTATATCCAATAAATAATGTGCCAATTATTTATTTAATCATTGTACCAAAGGTACATACCGATTTTGATGCTCCATTGGTCCAGTCGTCCTCGAGTGTAGTGGTCGAGCGGCTGGTCTGCTTTGTCCACGAATCGGGTATTCGCATAAGGATTGATGAGTCCAAAATCATATCCACCACGCAGGAAATATCTTTGGAATTGAAAACCTGCGCCTACCCCCCAGGTCACATTTACCCGTTTGAAGCGCTCGTTCTGATTATCGGTAGTATAGCCGCTATATCGAGTGATAGTCACGTCCGCTCCATAGTCATTCTGGTGGTCAGAGCGCATGTCCAGTCCCAAACCGCACTGAATGGTCGGTCCCGTATATAGCATGAGGTAGGTCTCTTTCGCGAGTTCGAATTTATACTGCCAATCGACAAAAACCTCCAGTTCATGATAGGAAATCATCTGTCTTTGCCGCGGATATTCGGCAATCGTTCCAGCAGATCTCCATCCTCCGTTGGATACTGCAAAGGTATAGTTTATTCCCATAGAACTACCAAACCCTTTGATATAACTTGCGTCATAGATGACACCCGCTTTGAATCCCTTCAGAGCCACTTTAACGCTGAGCGAGTCTTTCGCATAACTGGGATTAGAGGCGCTATTGATACGCAAAACAGGCTGTGCCCATCCAATTTGAAAACCAAACCCCTGCTTAGGCCGATCCGCAGCCATGACGCTCAGGGAAAAAAATGTCAAGCAAAGAACAATAAAACTTTTTTTCATATTTTTCAGATTCTTAAAAATCGTATATATTTTTCGGTTTTAAAAAACCTCGATAAAAGGTCGTTAAAACCTCGTTTAACTCTCGACTTGCTCTGGTTACGCCCAAATCTTAATAATCGTGTATGTTTTTCAGTTTTGGGTTGGCGTTTTTCGAAAGACGTCCATCGGGTCAGTGGGACGAATGTCTTCCGCCCAGAAGAACTGCGGCAGTTTATCCGCTCCCCCCGGAATCTGGTTCATAGGATAGAGTATTCCCGTTGTTTCCGCGGTAAAGCGCATATGGTGCATTTTTTGTTCTTCGACAAACATGCGAATAAAGCTGCTTTCCGTAGTGTTCAAACCGACAAAGGAACCATCGCTTTCTTTTGCGTAATAAACGGTAAGGGCGTTCCCGTCCATGTCCACAATTTTCATTTCTCCATCCTCCATGTACACGGTCATTTGTTTACCGCTCATTTGGTTAAAATAATCAAGCGTGTCCTGCATGACGCATAAAGCATTGAGGTATCCAACCGCATGATCGACAGCTCCGTTTTTCAAGAAGACCACCATGCTGTCAGCGGATATCTGCTGGTTTTCGCTCCAACTGACCGGTTTGGCATAAAGGTGCATCGTCGAGTCCGCTCCGATATAGACCATCGAGTCGCAAACCATCTGCATATCATCTCGAAAGACTCGTACGCCGTAAAAAGCTCTTACTCTCCGGTAGGTACTATCCGCCAAGAGGCTGTCGGTAAAATGCCGTTCTTCGGTAAAAAGCGTGTCGGCATGGATGTAGGTAAAATGCAAGCTATCGCTCCAATCAAGCATAAGAGCACTATCCGTGGCGTAGCCTCTGCTGTTTTCCTCCCACATTTGTCCGTACTCGCCGGTCAAAGTGACCTGCTGTGTACTGTCAATCATCATCATCCTTCCCATTACTTCTCCAAATCCGATCCGTTTGTCATAGTAAATCGTATCTCCCGTCATAAGGCGCCCATCTACATGGTGCACAACAGAGCGGTCAAGTAAAGTTGATTGTTCGTTAGCAGTATTGTACCATCCATGAGAAGTAGCAATATCTGTCTCCTCCTCATAGATAATATCCGTAGGGCTGACGATATCGGCAATCTTCGTCTCCGTATTGTACAAAAGTGTGTCGGAGGTAAGCACAAACTTCGGGTTAACCAATTTCACTTCCCTGCTGAAGACCGCTTTCTTGGTGTCCGGGCGATAATTGCCTCTAACAGAAGTGAGGGTATTGAGCGAGTCCCGAATAGTACCTCCTGTAAAATAATATGCTATTCCTGCTGCCCGGTCGTAATTCAGGCTATCGGTAGTCAGGATAGTAGGATTCTCTTCCACTTTACCATGAATCAGTTTGACATGCTGTCTCAGCCGAGCCAGTTTGGTATTACCGTCATAATACAATTTGTCTCCGAATCCTTCCAAAGTATCTCCTTGTACCATTCGAACATGCCCGAAAGCATCGAGGGAGTTGGTTTTTTCGTAGAAGTATGCGCTATCGCAATACATAAGCGCCTCGTCATGACGAAAGATGACATTACCCTTCAATATCTGGGCGTCCGCAATGCGCTGTTCGTCAAACTGTAAATTCTCCGCTCTCTCCAGATAAATCATAGTTTGGGCAATAGAAAATTGACAAAGAACGAAGGCCCAAAGGCTGAATAATATGTATCTGCGAATTTTCAACTTTCAATTATCACTTCTCATGAATCCAACCAGGATACTCAAAGTCGCATCCTCGCCACTCAGGATCAATCTGAATAAAGGTAGTTTTTTGTTTTTTGATAATCCAGTCATGAATAAAATCCTGACTCATCTTAGTCTCTAACATCGCCTTGATAGCCTGGAAGTCATCGCTGAGGTTAGCACGGTGGACGTCGGTTTTTTTCTTCACTTTGACGATAGCACACACTTCCCTGTTTTTTGCCTGGTCAATCATGACGAAAGGCTGCGATATTTCTCCCTCGTTGAGGTTGTAAATCTGTTTGGCTATTTCCGGCGCCAAGTCCTGGTATTCAAATCGACTGCTACCGGTATTCGGATTTATCATGAGGCCCGCATTCATGACCGTGTTTTTGTCCTCCGAGAACTGAATGACAGCCTGCTCAAACTGGAGACTATCCACCATAATTTGATGCCGGATACTATCGAGGCGTTCAATAGCATGGACCTTATCCGTAGCACTAATGCGCGGCCGGAGAAGAATGTGCCTACAATTGATCCGTTCACCTTTTTTCTCAATGAGTTGTATAATATGGTATCCATACTCTGTTTGAACGATACGCGAGACACGTTTAGGGTCATTGAGATTGAAAGCGACGTCGGCAAATTCCGTAACGAGTTGTCCCTTTCCGACAAATCCCAGTTCACCCCCTCTTTTCGCACTCTCGGTGTCCTCCGAATAGAGCCTTGCGAGCATGCCGAAATCGGCAGATCCGTTCTGAACGCGCTCTGTAAATTCGCGTAAACGCTGTTTGACGCGCTCGGTTTCCTCCACAGGGACAGGTGGCTCAAAACTGAGAATCTGTACCTCAACCTGTGCGGGCATAACGGGGATAGAATCCAAAGGAAGTGAGTTGTAATACCGTCGTATGTCCGCAGGTGTGGGTTTGATATCCGCGGTCAGTTTCTGCTGCATTTGTTGAATAATCATCTGGTTTCGGACAGTGGTCATCATTTCTTCGCGTATTTCGCTGCTTGTTTTCCGGAAATACTCTTCCATTTTTTCCTTGGAACCGATTTGATTGATGTAGTAATTGAGGCGCATATCCACCTGATGGCTAACGCTGGATTCGTTCGCTTCGACAGAGTCAATTACTGCCTGGTGGAGAAAAAGTTTCTGGATAGCCATCTGCTCAGGAATATAACAATACGGGTCTCCAGGAATAGTCGTTCCTTCATATTGGGCACGCAGTCGTTCTTCTTCCACTTCGCTGCGGAGAATAGCTTCGTCCCCCACAACCCAAATCACTTCATCTATTACGCTCTGTCCTTTCGCCATCAGACAAAGCAACAATAATACTATAGCACTATATTTTCTCATATTCGATTTAGTAGAACTTTATTTTACCCTCTTGAATAGCCTCATTGTATAAGCGTTCCCGCTCTTTTTGGAGGAAATCGACCTGTCTTTCACCCAGAATGATTTTCTCTATTTCCGGTCGCGCAAACTCAATAGGCATGTATTCTCCGCGTAGATGCTTGTCCGTTATCTGGACAATATAGGTGTTCAACGAATCCGTTGCCTCAATCTGGTTTTTGTTTTTGAGTTGTGTCTCCAGTTCCTTGTGCTCTACAGGAACACGACTGGCGATATCGGTAGTTGTCAGCCATTTATCCGTAAATAATTCATAGCCGTTGGCCATCTGGTAGGCATATTTTTCTATATTGTCAAGAGACTCTGCGTTTATTTCTCCGTTTTGATTCTGCAAAGAATTCAACCATCTGCGCAGTTTGGCGATGTTCGGTGCGTTATTGGGGACGACCACTAATAGACCGTGCACAATACTCTCATCCAATTTGAAGCGATCAATCATCTGGTCATACATCTGTTGCACCGTGCTGTCCAACACTGTTTTGGACATATTATTTTCCACGAGATATTCTTCGTATGCATGGATATATAATGCTCGTCTGTAATCCTCGACCATTCGTTCTATTTCGTTGCCGGCAAGGTTGGATTTGCCAGTATTGACGGCATCATAAATGAGAATATCTTTAGCCCATTGGCTGATATATTGCTGTACAACTCGCATACTATCTTCGCTGGACAATCCAACAGTCAATTCATCCAAGGTGGAGCGGTACAAGTAATGACCGTTCACCTCAACAGCAGCTCCAGACTGCTGTTTTTTTTCCAAAACCTGACATCCGGCAAGCAAAAACCCTGCCAAAAACAGATATATAATTGTTACTCTTTTCATATTCGGGCACAAAGGTACGAAAAAATTTTGATATATGCAATTTTTTTTGTAATTTTGCAGCCGAAATGATATACTCGGAGTTTAATAATGCCTTTTTGTCCTGTCTCAACCGCTATGAGATGGGTCAGATTTGTATAGTTGCGGATAAGAATCTTATCCGCCATAAGGAGTGGATGGCTGCGCGCCCACTACAAGAATTGCCGGTTTTGTGGTTGAAGGTGAGCGAAGCAGACAAATCTATAGAAACCGTCATGCAGATATGGGATTTTCTTTTGGAACATGAACTTACGCGGCGTGGTTTGCTCCTATGTATCGGTGGCGGAGTACTAACCGATACATGCGGTTTTGCCGCAGCCACCTACAAACGCGGAATAGATTATATTAATGTTCCCACCACTCTTTTAGGAATGATAGACGCTTCATCCGGCGGAAAGACGGGAATCAATTACCGTGGATTGAAGAATGCTATAGGCGTGTTTGCCAATCCTGTAGAAACGATTATCTACCCCGGATGGCTGACAACTTTGCCATCCGACCAGTTTTTAAGCGGGTTCGGAGAGATGTTGAAAACGGGCCTGATAACTAACTGTCAGAAACGGGAAGGAAGTAGCCTATGGGAACGGTTGTTGCAATATGATTTGGATACGATGGAGATACAATCGCTCACCCCTTTGATTGAATCCTGCGTGTCAGCGAAAGAAGAGATAGTAAACACGGATCCTCACGAGAGAGGGCTTCGTAAGATACTGAATTTCGGTCATACTTTCGGTCATGCGTTGGAGGAAATCCAAATGAACAATGAGCCAAGTAAATGGCCTCACGGATATGCCGTAGTCTATGGGCTAATAGCGGAATTGTACCTGAGTGTGGTCAAACTGGGATGTCCCAAAGCGCCTTTGCAACAACTGACGCAAATCATGATTCACTATTATGGTAAACCTCAATGCAAGTGTTCTGATTACAAACGTCTGATTGATTTCATGAAGCAAGACAAAAAGAATGAGCATGCTGATGAAATCAATTGCACGCTCATTCGTGCCGTAGGTTCTCCTGTTATCAACCAAAAAGTATCAGAAAACGAGGCGAAAGAGGCATTCGATTATTTATTTTCTCTATAGGCTTTTCCGTCCAAAGAGAATAAGCCATTTTCTGTTTCTACCACAACAACTCCATTCAGGATGAGTAAGCGTGGACCAGATGAAGAAGCATCAATTCCCACGATTCCATCGGGGTTAGTGTACTCTTCCTGTTTTACAATATAGAGCGTCACTACCTCATGGTCATAACTGACTATAGCAAAGATTTGTGTCGGAATATCTTTGATGAAAGCGGGCAGATTGAATTTGTTTTCGACAGCATAGACTTTTCCGTTATACGTCAGTTCTGTCCAATTTTTTACAACCGCACTGTCTAATTCCAAATAGCGACATACATCGGTGGAATCGATGATTTCCGGTGCTTTCTCCGGCAGTACTTCTGTGTTCTTTCCTATATTAAATTGCTCGGAAGGGGAAACTTCGGGCACTCCGAAATAATTGATATACCGTCCAGTAACTCCCGTCAATAAGTCTCCAGCCTTGACATCCGCGCCGTATCGTTTGCCTGTTTCTCCGTTCCCGCGGTCGAAGAGTAGCATCGAGCCTGTTTCGTCGCGCACATAGATATAATTGTCATATTTTTTGGTTACTGTCACTTCGTTAAGGAAAACAGTCGTGTAGTCAGGCTGTACTACGGTTTCGGCGATGCTCATGGGTTGGATACGGTGTAGCACTACTGCCACGCGTTTCTCAACGTCACCTGACCTTAGAACCAGTGTGTCCACAAAACGTCCTGCGTCCTTCGCATCGTAAGATACGGTGAGAATATCACCGTCACGGTCCAGTACATTTGTAGAAAGATGGAATACCGAACCATCCGTTAGCGTTGCAGATATATCTTCTGTCAGTTTGTTGGCGTTGACTTCAATAGTGCGTGCTCCTATCCGGTCAATGGTAGTGCCGAAATTAACAAAAGGCGCAACGATAGCTGCTACGTCTCCCATGGCCTCCACGCGACGATAAAGGCAAACAGGTGTTTGTGAACGGTCTGTATAGCAGGCAAAAAGTGTTGGTGAATTCGAAGCATTATACTGAATAATCTTTGATTTACTATTGCCAAGATTAGTAATGACCGCCTCTCCTCCATTCTCTATCTGAATATCCCAAAATCCATAATTACCATATGTTTTTGTATCAACGACATCTGTCCAAACCGCCAACCTGTTTTTTGTCTGTCCTCCCGAAGCCACCAGATAAGCTTCTTCGTACCGCAGTTCATCTTGGAAGATGTATGATTTTTGTCCGTTCAAATCGGCAATTCTGAGCGTATATATGGCCCGTTCGTCCGGTTCTACTTGCATTCTATCTGCCGAATAACGACCTTTTATTGCGTGGATATTGTTAGCGCTTTCCCACTCGTCGAAATAGCCCATAATATAGTTCACGCCATCTTTAAAAACACCGAAGATTATCTGGTCTGAATCCTGCAATTGTGTTTCATCTGTGACGAGTTGGTATGTGTCCATCGTGAAAACAGAACTGCCACCTGTTGATGAGCGAATAGAAAAAGAATTGATATAGATGGCATTCTCTGTACAATCTACCCAAAAGCGTATTTTGCCGCTTTCCGGAGAAGAAAAAACTACGATGGAATCGCGATTATATACACCTTCTCCACTTGCTGCCGGTTTATTGACAATAATGCTTTTGGGTTCGTTTGTGCCGATCTGTACATAGATAACACCCTTTCCCTTTGAACTATTTTGGCAGAAATTGACAGTGATACGCCTTACGTCATTGAATGTCAATACAGAAGTGGCTCCAGCCCCCGAAGTACCGGTTTTGACTCCCACCCCTTTGGAATAGAGACGGTTTTGCGCATCGAAGCGCCCAGCTGTATATTCCGTTGCCTCTTTGTCGCAAACCCAGCCGTCCGTTTTGCCGTCACACACAGTTGCATCGACTTTACTGGCCCAATTCACCGATGTGAACGTATAAGTCGTTATACCGGAAAACAGGTACAACGGGAAAAAGTACAAAGTACAGAGAATAATAAGTCTTTTCATGATATAATTTTTATTTAAATGGTCCCATTTTAATTATCAGCTTCTATAAGCTGCCACAATGCGTTTTACCAATGGATGGCGGACGATATCTTTCTCGTTGAATTCGATAGTTTTGATACCATCTATACTTTTGAAACGCTCAATAGCATCCTTTAGTCCGGATTTCTGTGTAGGAGGCAAGTCAATCTGGGTCATGTCACCAGTGACAATCATTTTTCCTCCTATTCCGAGACGTGTAAGGAACATTTTGAGTTGCAAGGCAGTTGTGTTCTGCGCCTCATCAAGAATGACCACGGCGTCAGAGAGTGTCCGTCCCCGCATAAAAGCGAGTGGCGCAATCTGTATTGTGCCTTTCTCCATGTACTCTGTTAATTTGGTAGCAGGAATCATATCCTGCAATGCGTCGTAGAGCGGTTGTAGGTAAGGGTCAATTTTTTCTCTCATGTCTCCCGGCAGGAATCCGAGTTTCTCTCCTGCCTCTACAGCCGGGCGTGAAAGAATGATCCGGCGCACTTCTTTGTTGCGTAAAGCGCGTACCGCGAGTGCAATCGCCGTGTATGTTTTCCCACTTCCGGCAGGTCCGACGGCAAAGAGCAAATCGTTGTTTTCATATGCGCGCACAAGTGCTAATTGATTAGTTGAACGCGCGTAGATAGATTTGCCGTTAACCCCGTGAAGAATGAGATTGTCGGTGGCTCGTTCGTGAGGTTGGTCGCCGTGGAGGAGCATAAGTATGTCCTGTTCAGAGAGGCGGTTGTTGCGGATACAGAAGTTTTCGCATAGGCGCAACGATTTCTCAAAATTTTCCACAGCCATTTCTGCTCCTGCGACTTTAATTTGATAACCACGAGCTACAATACGCACATTAGGGTGTTGATTCTTAAGACAAAGAATGTTACTATTATTCACGCCGTAAAACGTCGGCGTATCAAGGGAATCAGAGAGATTTACTATTTTTTCGTTTTCCATTTTTTATGATTATCCTCTTTCTGCCTGCAAAGGTACTGCTTTTTTTTGACATGTGCAAGAAAAGGCGTTAAAAAGTTACAAAAAAAGCATTCAAAAACCTCGTTAAAAGGTAGTTAAAAGGTCGTTGTAATGTTAAGGTGCTAAATTAGGGGTTAAGAGGATGTCAAAGCATCAAAAACAACCATAAATGCAACAATTGGTTATTTTGACCAACAAAAATGGCGAAAACCGGTATATATTTGCACAGAATTTGGCAAAATTAATATATTTTTTTTGCGTATATCAAAAAAAAGTAGTACCTTTGCAGCCAAATTATTAAATTTGGAGTATTATGCGAAAAAGGATTTTAATGTTTGTCTTATGCCTAATGGCGGTATTTCCTATGATGGCAGAAGACGTAGTGTATCTTACGACAGAGCAGTTCAAGTCACGCATTTTTGATTATGAGAACGCGCGTGAGTGGAAATATAAAGGCAACAAGCCATGCGTGATTGATTTCTACACCACATGGTGCGGTCCGTGCAAACGTTTGGCTCCTATAATGGAAGAGTTGAGTCAGGCGTACTGCGGTGATGTGGTGTTCTATAAAGCGGACACAGAGCGTGAACGTACATTGGCACATATATTCGGCATCAACAGTATCCCTCAGGTGCTCTATATCCCTGTAGAGGGCAAGCCGATGTTGCTTAAAGGGCTCTATCCGAAAGAGGATATAGTGCGTATCATAGACGAGTTTCTGTTAAAAAAAGGCAATGATTAACATCGCTCGAATCCCATGCAAGTAGAGTTGGTTCTGTTGATATTGTCGTTGCTTTTTTTTGTGAGCATTATAGCTGACAAAATCGGATACCGGTTCGGAGTACCGGCACTACTGCTTTTTTTAGCCGTAGGTATGCTGTTTGGTCCCAGTGGAATAGCGGCCCTTCTCGGCACGAGCGGTGTTACAATCGAAACCGGTTCAGCGCAAGCCATCAGCACTCTTGCGATGTGTATCATCCTTTTCACAGGAGGCATGGAGACCCGTTTGAGCGATATCAAGTCCGTTCTGGCGCCCGGAGTAACGCTTGCTACATTGGGAGTATTAGTAACTTGTGCTGTAACAGGAGTCATTATCTATTATATTTTCGGTTGGATTAATGTCGTCACCACCATTTCCATCTGGATGGCACTTTTGATGGCGGCGACGATGTCAAGCACAGATAGTGCCAGTGTGTTCTCTATCATGCGGACCAACGGTATCGGTTTGAAGCATAACCTCCGTCCTTTGCTTGAGTTGGAGTCTGGAGCCAACGATCCTATGGCATATGTGTTGACAACAACTCTCATCGGTATCGTGCTTGGCACAGAAGGAGTGGCAGGAGACGGACAGATAGAAGCATTGCCAATCATACAAACCATTGTCATCCAACTCGTTATGGGAACGGTTCTTGGGCTTGCCTTTGGAGAAGGACTCGTGCAACTTATGAGGCGTGTCAAATTAGGGAACGAGGCATTGTATCCGATTATGGTACTCACTGCCTGCATTTTTATTTTCTCCATTACCTATTACTTACAAGGCAACACCTACCTCGCAGTTTATGTGGGAGGTCTGATAATAGGCAATAACAAGTTTACCCGCAAAAGACAAACGCGCTCTTTCTTCAATGGTCTCGCATGGCTGAGCCAGTTGGTCATGTTCCTCATGCTCGGACTCATGGTCAAACCAACAGAACTGCTCCACTACCATGTATGGCTTCCGTGCCTCATAATCAGTATAGTAATGATATGTATCTCCCGACCTATTTCCGTCTGGTTGTGTATGTTGCCTTTCCACCAATATCGTCAGCGTGACAAGATTATGCTTGGATGGGGTGGGCTCAAAGGAGCTGTTCCTATCATCTTCGCTATCATGTGCAAAGCAGGCGGAGTACAAGGAGCTGACATGATTTTCAATATTGTATTCCTTTGCACCATTGTTTCGCTGCTTACTCAAGGAACCACACTCACACTTGTGGCGAAGAAACTGGCGTTGGATACACCTCCTGAGGAAGAACACTCACTTGAACATTTCGATATGGACTTGCCCGAAGAGATCCAGTCTTCTGCGCGCGAGGTGGAGGTAACCGAAGCAATGCTTGAAAGAGGCTCCACGCCACGCGAATTAGATATACCGCCTCATACACTCATTATCATGGTACGGCGCGGAGAAGATTTTTTCATCCCTACAGGTGCCAGTCTGTTGGAGAACGGAGACCAACTTCTCGTTATCAGCGACAAAGACGCCGAAGCATCATACAAGCATATGACCGATGAAGCGGAAGAAGAGGCCCTGTGGAAAGCGGACATGAAACGCAAATTCAAAGACCGCATTTTTCGTGTTACTACCTGGATGCATAAAAAGAAATAACCAATAATAAAATATCAAATTACCCAATGACCAATAACAAGACCGTAGTCTACCTGACAGGAGCGACCGGCACGATGGGGTTCGCCGGTATGCAGGAAATACTCCGCTACCCAGACAGGTATGAATTGAGAATCCTTGCCCGTCCCAGCAAGAAAAACAAAGAGTTGCTATCGGGACTGGTATCGACAAACCCCCAATTATCCATCATATGGGGTGACTTGACCAACTATGATGACGTACTGAAAGGCGTAAGCGGTTCTGATATCGTTCTCCACGTAGGCGGTATGGTATCTCCTCAAGCGGATTACCGCCCGAAAGCTACATTACGGACGAATATTACCGCCGCCGAGAACGTCACCAAAGCAGTGTTGGCGCAGAAAAAAGACAAGCAACCGAAAGTGGTATATATAGGTTCGGTAGCGCAGATGGGAGACCGTCGAGAGCCTCTCCATTGGGGGCGTGCAGGCGATCCTATTTGTGTTTCTGCTTATGACCATTACGGTCTCACCAAGGTGCTCGCAGAGCGAATTATTACCGATTCGGGTATCCAGAACTGGGTGAGTCTCCGTCAATCCGGTATACTTTATCCTGCGATACTGAAGAATTATGACCCAATTATGTTCCACGTGCCGATACGCGGCGTACTGGAATGGTCAACTGTTGAAGACAGCGGCCGCCTTCTCGAACGTGTGTGCAGACCCGAAGTACCAAAGGAATTTTGGAAAAACTATTACAATATCGGTTCGGGAGCAGAATACCGTCTTTCCAATTATGAGTTCGAGTGTTTGCTATTAGATGCTATCGGTTGTCCGAAACCGGAGAAGATATTCAATGCCAACTGGTTCACCACTCGTAATTTCCATGGAATGTGGTATATAGACGGCGACAAGTTGGAGAACTATCTCCATTTCCGCGCGAATATACCTGTGAAAACGTATTTCAAACAGATGGCCGAGTCCCCGTCTCTTCCTTTTGCCATCAAGTTTGCTGCCAAAACACATATCGCCAAACTTTTCCCTCATTGCGTAAAACTGGCTATGTGGTTCATGGCCAACAGCAAAGAACATGGCACTCAATGGTGGATAAAGAAAAGCGAAAAAGGGACAAAAGAAGAAGCACAACGAGCTATGCAGCGAGTACATGCATATTATGGTTCGTTGGAGGCATATAAAGCTATCCCCGATTGGAAACATATAGACCTCAGCCACAATAGTGACACGCCTGTACTACTCAGCCACGGCTATGATGAAAACAAGCCTATGGATAAAATCACTTTTGCCGATATGGAGGCAGCCGCTCGTTTCAGGGGAGGAGAATGTGTCGGATGGAGCCCCAAGACAGAAGACGGTGACAAAGCGGAAATGCCTTCCGGTATGGAGTTGTGGGATACGATGCTGATATGGAAAGATGCGAGCGGAAACACCTTCAAAGCGACGCCGCGTTTGATACTCCTCGGCGGTCACTGGTCGCCCTACGAGATACCATTTCCGTACAAGAAGGAAGATGTACCCAATCTCCCAATATTCAAAACTCTGGATGTTCGTATTCCAACCCCGTGGCACTGGGATCAAGAAGCTAAACGTAATCCGTTCTTCAGGCAATTATGGGAACCTCTCCACGATAAGAACGAAGACAATGTATATGGTCCTGAAGTGTTTGAGGGCTGGGAATAACTACACGCTCAGTACATACTGACGTAACCAAACGTCAATGTCTGCAATTTCGGAATCAACATGCTTGCGGACAATTTGTCTCCTATGGTAAATTGTCTGTTTTTGAACATTGAGAACGATAGACATATCGTTATCTGTAGCGCCGATAATACTCAATATGGCGTATTGCATATCCGACTCCGTAAGGGAGGGGAACTCCGTTCGAAGACGGCTGACAGCACCATCGAGCGCTTTGTCTATCGATGCAATGAGTTCATCAATACTCTCTTTGTTCATTACCAGTTTCTCATTGCGATAGGTTTGCAGCCATTTCGGGAATTCCACTTCGTTTCCCCGCATGCGTTGCAACTCTATCTCTTTTGTCAAACTCACTTTCTGCCTCAAGCGTTCCAAGGCGAGTTGTAGTTGCTGGACATATTTGTCCCGCAACGCCTGCATTTGTGCCATTTGCTCCTTCCTTTTGACCCGATAATAGAGAAAGAGGTTCACAAGGAGAAGTATTGTGACCCCCAACGTGAACACCAGAATAACTGACAGCCGTTTATGCCAATGTTGCTCGCGTTGTGCTTCTATGGTTTTTTGTTGTTCTCTCTCTACATCATAGTGTTGTGCAATAGCGAAAGTGCGTGCAGACGCGTCAGTTTGTAACTGATTAATAGTTTTATCGTATAAATTTAACAGAATGTCGTATGCCTCTTCCGATTCGCCGGTTTCCGCTTTCAGTTTACTGTCCCAATAGGCATAGTTCTGCTCGAACCAATACGAATAAGTTGAATCGGTAGGTTGCAGTTTGGTAAGGTAGTATGCGGCTGAGTCTGTTAGGTGACGGGCAAGATAAATCTCCACCATTTCCGAATAGCGGGTAGTGATACCATATGTTTCCGCAAGCACTTTGCATGCTTTCAAACGGGCATCTATACTATCCGGCTCACAATATGTATAATAGTATGCGTCTATGTCCGCAGCGAGTACCATGTTTCCTGCCGAAACGGCATAATTGTCTGCTTTGACAAACCAAACACGTGTGGAATCGGGATTTCCATCTGTGAGGGCATTGGTACGTGCCAAGTCGCGATATGCGCATGCAAGAAAGACTCCGTTAGAACGTTTCTCCAACAAAGGAATGGCTTTGCGATAATACTCATGTGCGATGGAATAAAGCATTTCACTTTCACTGGTGTTCCCCAGACAAAACCATGTTACACCAAGTAGTTGGGTGCTCAATTGAGATTGGATAACAGATAAAGGATAATTAGCAGAAGGCTTCTTGCTGTTGGCTGTTAGAAGCCACTCCTCCGCTAACTTTAGATAAGATGTAGAAGCTTCATAGCGGCTGGCATGAATGGAAGATGTCCCTAACATATAATAGGCTTCTCCTATACTGAGAGCATCATCGTATTCTAACAAAGAAGACAATAATTCTTCTATAACCTCAGTTCTATACTGTTCCTGTTGCAAGCGTGACTGCGCGAGCATATATTCCAACCGGTATATATCCCTTTCGTGCTCATTTAGTAGATTCGTGTCTATTTTCCCCAACATAGTCATTGCACTATCCGGATTATCCCAAACGATTAGTCTTTCCTCCTGTAGGGTCATAGAGACAGAATCTTGCTTTTTTCGGCAAGAAGGAGACAATAAAACCAAGCAAAAAAGTGCTCCAAAACACCACCATACAACTTCTCTTCTCATACTGAGCTTATTATTTTTGTGTATCTGTCTGATTTTCAGCACACATGCGGTATTCATAAAAAATACACTCATACAACTATTAAATTTGGTCATGTCAAAAAAAAGCAGTACCTTTGCACCAGATTTTGAAACATGAATTCGAGTGCAAAATTAGTATAAATTTCTAACATATGCAAATTATGGAAAAGAAAAGTGCAATTTATCTGTTTTTTGTAGCCTTTATCCTATTAAAAGGAACGTACACGTATGCGCAAAGCAGTCAAACCATTGTAAACATTCATATAAACGGAAAAACAATATACGCAAAGAATCCTGAGATGGAAAAGATTGAAGAAACGAACGATGCGTTACGACAGATGGTTAAAACATCTTCTTTTCGCACAAAGCGCCAAACTACAACGAAAAGTATTGACAAGGTGCAAAGTGGACAGAACTAAAGAGGAGGGTACAATGAAACGGTTGATATTGGTATTTATAGCGTTGCTATGCTTCGTACTTACGAATGTGATTTTGTACGCGACAGGCGTATATCAGGAATTCAAGGGCAAGAAACCCATAGAAAGCGTAGAGTCAAGGAACATCGGATTAGAGGTTCAAAGAGACAGTAGTAGCCGATACTTCCCAAGCGGCAGTATGCTTGTTTTGAGACCGGAAGGAGTGCTTTCTAAATCAAAATAAAACAATTTTTAGAAGTGTCCTTGAAAGAAAGATAATAAAGAAGAAAAGTATATTATATATTTATATATAATATATTCTATGGATAGAAAAATACTAAAAAAACCGAATAGAGAAACAAGTTATATGGTCTAGGAATGGTATAGATATGGTCTAGGTATGGTATAGATATGGTCTAGGTATGGTCTAGTATTGTCTCGTAGTACTGTACTATGTTTTATAACAAAACCATAACGGACTATTGTATTAAAGTTTGCATATTGGAAATGAGTAATGGGTAATGGTGAGTAAAGAGAATATAAAGTTAACAGAAAGGAGATACAAATGAAAAACAATTATTTCAAAAGTCTAATGGCCGCGATGGCGTTGATGGTCAGTGTCGGTATGTACGGAACTGAATATAGCGGTGTATGCGGCGAACACCTGACGTGGCATTATGACACGGAGACAGCGCATATGACCATCGAGGGATACGGCGAGTTGAAGAACGTGGTAGATAGTCTTTGGTGGAACAAACAGGTTCTTCAGGCATCGTCGTGGTCAACGAACTATAAGACGTACTATCCTTATAATTCGTGCAAGACGATTTCGTTGCCGGAAGGTCTGACGGGCTTCAGCGGCGCGATATTCAAGGATTGGTGGAACCTGACGGCATGCGAGATTAATACCCAGGTCTCTGTTTGAGAGTTGCTATCAGTTGAAGGAGATTACTCTGCCGAACTCGGTAGATACGGTTGAACAATACGCTTTTAGTAATTGTACGACGATGGTGAAGTGCGATTTGGGCAAAGGGGTGAAGTATATCGGACAGATGACATTCCAGAACTGCTATAAACTGAACTCTGTCCGGTGGTCAGATTGTCTGGAGGAGATAGACGGCAGTATTTTTGACGGTAGCCCAGAAGGTTACGATCCGAACGATGTAGCCACTATTCCGCTTCGTGACACGTTGTTCTTCCCTGCTACTTTCCGGTCGAGCAAACAGATCTCGTGGTGTCTCCACCGTAGTCCTGTTATTGTCTGGAACGCCAAGAACCCGCCCGCATCTTCGTCCGTGTTCTATAATCTTTACTGCTATTGGAACGGAGATTTTATTTTCGGTCCAGATGTAGAGTTTGTGCCGGCTAAGTTATGCCAACAGGTACGGATGAAGAAAGTGGTGTTGCCCGAAGGCTGCCAATATATTGGTTCAGGCGCATTCTCGGGGAATAACCAATTAGACACGGTTATCCTGCCTTCCACTCTGACGGCAATTCACCAGGAGGCGTTTAAGGGCTGTACGAAGATCCATCGAATCACTATCCCGGAGAGAGTGAAAGCAATCAATTCTTCCGTATTCAACGGGTGTTCTGCCCTGACGCGTGTGGAAATACCTGCGGGTATCAGCACGATAGGGGATAATGCGTTTGCCGGATGCCCGAATTTGGATTCCATCGTACTTCCGAAAGAGTTGACGATGATCGGCGGAAGTGCTTTCTCCGGGGTTAAGTTGCAAGATTCGCTGGTTATTCCCGACAAGGTGGTCTCGATAGGAACCAACGCGTTTGAAAACTGGAGTTCTCTGAAGGCGTTGTCAATCGGCAAAAACGTCGTTCTCATCGGGGATAATGCCTTCAAGGGTGACAGTTCGATCACACACATTTCCGTCTGGGCGGCTACTCCTCCGGCAGTAAGCGAAGGAACATTAGCGGATATACCTGATAGCGCATTGCTGAGTGTGTTGCCGGATAGCCGTAAGTTGTATCGCGAACATCCTTATTGGGGTCGTTTCCGCATGAGCGAAGTGCCGGATTCGGCGATGATACAAAAGACTGTGACAGTAGATCCAGGAGAGACAACAGCGAACTTTACCTGGCCGACAGACAGTGCCGCGCATAGTTATCAGATAGATATTTATAAAGACGGCGCAGTGTTCTGTAAGTTGACACTCGGACCGAAAGGCCAACTCCTCGGTATTTCCTTCTCTACGCCGGAAAGAAAAGCAAAGACGAGTTATGCAGATTCAAGTGTTCCGTTTACGTTGAGTTTCATGGTGACAGGCCTGAATGCGGCGTCGCGATATAACTATGTACTCTCTGTACTGGATGAAGAAAAGAAACCGATTCATGTGTATATAGGCGACTTTGCCACTTTGGGTTATGAAGGTGACCTCAAAGGAGGCGGCGATGAAGTGATACCCACACCTCCAGTAATACCATATAATCCGGAACCAAATCCGGAGACAGGAGTGGACGATATACCGAATGACAAAAACCAGAGGGCAAAAGTGATTCGCGACGGGCGATTATACTTTATCGGTCCTGACGGCAGCTATGATATAACCGGTAAACGTATTGAGTAAACAGAGTTCCATGAAACACGTATTTACTATAGTAAAAGCTGTGCTGATAAGCATGGTATTAGGGGCGTCCCATATATATGCAGAGAATTCCGCTCCGTGGGACGGAAGTGTCAAAATGCCCGATTTCAACGGGCAAACATACATAATCCGGACCGCAGAGGAACTGGCCTGGGTGTCCGCAGAGAGCCGTACCAACGACTTTTCCGGCAAGGTTATCCGTTTGGAGGCGGATATTGATTTAGGCGGAGCACAAGAGACCCCTGTGAGTTGGACTCCCATAGGCAGTACCAACCGCCCGTTTAACGGCGAATTCAACGGCAATAATCATGTCATATACAATCTTTATATCCTCAGTTCGCTGTTGCCCCAAGGGGCTGGCTTGTTTACCGAGACAGGAGAGTCAGCCGTAGTCCACCATTTAGGACTTGGACAAGGTCAGATTATGACCGACGCGGCGAGCAATGTGGGTAGTTTTATCGGGACTAACAGAGGTACGTTACATCATTGTTTCAATATGTTGCAACTTATCGCCCACGCGGGTAATAATGTAGGCGGCTTGATCGGAGTCAACTATGGCGAAATCCACTATTGTTACAATGCGGGCATAATCACCGATGCCAACAGTTTGGTGGGTGGTCTTGTAGGTGATAACAAAGTTTCTGCCATCATTGATAACTGCTACAATATGGGTTACAGTAAAGGCTCCGACCATGTAGGTGCATTATTCGGCAGGAACGAGGCGCCAGAATCCCAACTGACGAAGGTCTATTTTGACCAACAACTGACACGGATATACGCGACAGGCGACGGTGCGAGTGACAAGATTTTGAAGGACAATACCGTCTATGCAATCGATAAATCCTACGTATTCATCGATAAAACCAGTCCTTTCTACGAAGATCCGGAGGTAGAATGGCACTATGAGTCAGCCGGCACATGGAGCCATCCGCAATTACTTTGTTTCAAAGATCATCCGGCATCGCATGTGTCCGTAAAGTCTATCTGGTTGGACGCGGAAAATCGCCCGATTGAGCGTGCCGAAGGAGTAGGAACTCCGATAGAAGGGAACGAGCCACGCAAAATATTCAAACTGGAGTCAATGAGCCATAGTACGTACGGCAAAGGTGAATGGTTCTCCCCCAGTCCGGATGTCATCTATATCGAGAAACCCACATCGAGTTTAGCTGTAGTCAACCGTCCTTGCGGAAATCAAGAGGTTATTCTGACGTTGAGTTACGACCGTTTTATCAAACAAATCTATACCATAGTCAAAGGTTTCGATGCGTTCGATGCCGGAATAGCAGCTGGCCATGTCTATGCCTGTTGGAAAGAGGAAGCAGTCGGCTTCAAGTCTAACAACAAAGACGGCAAGGAGGCTTCCGGCGGCAGGGATGACGAGCAGAAAAACGAACGTCTCAGTTATCAATACCGTATATTCCGCGACACGGTAATCAGAGAAGGTGAGAACGTGACCTATCTACCATTGGACGCAACAGGTACGATGAGTCAGAAGGCCTATTTGGCCTGGAATATGCCTACCGATGTTCCCGGTGAGTATGCGTTTCGCCGTGAAGTACACGATACTCAATGCAAGACCGAGTGGACGCCGACGCAAGGAGTTCTTTTTCTGACCGTACGCAAAGAATTTGATCCCGGAGAGTTAGTAGAGAAACCGGATACTATCTATGCTGTCCTTCCCAAAACGCTGGCGATAGAGAGTTACCGCGACGCTTCCGGAGGCGGAGAAGAGTTTCATTACAATTGGATGCTGACCCGTAGCGAATGGAATGCAGACAGTCTCCAATGGTTTCCCGTGGAAGAAGATACCCGTAATCCATTGTATATTGATGGAGAATTAGTGGATGCTCCTTCGTTTGACTATACGTTCACTCAACCGGGCACGTATTCCTTTACGCGTCGTGTTAAAGAAGAGTCCTGTACGACGGTTCCTATGGAGTCCAAGCGTCCTCACATAGTGGTGGTGTATGAAGCAATAAACCCCGGATCCATCGAGAGTTTTGACCATCCACTATGCAATCCTTCCAGCACGGATACGATACATGAGACCGAAGCCGTATCCAAGGGTGACGGTCTGTACACCTACCGCTGGTTATGCAATGGCGAACCTATTCCTGAGAGCGACACGACGTTTCTTCCGCTTGCAGGAATCCCGATGGAGGCGGGTAATACCTATGTGTTCACACGTCAAGTACAGGATGGTACAGGTTTGTCCGGCTGGGTGTCTTCGCGCGGACAAGTGACCTTCTCCATCTATGGTACATTTCAGGCAGGCAGTATCGAATCAGCGGACGAACAGGTATGTACAGCGGCAGCCGTGCCGAAAGAGATAAACGCTCATATCCGCGAAGCAGAGCCGGCACATGGTGAGGAAGGTAGTGAGTTTATTTACTGCTGGTTACTCTACAAAGGTAACACGGATAGCAAACCTATAGATACTATCCGTCATAACCGTTCTGAATTGGATATGACTGTTCCACTCAGTTCCTATCCCTTGAACATACCAGTGACATTATATATCCGCCGCGCCGTGAAGAATGCGCAATGTCCGGGCGAATGGCAGTTGTCGGAGAACAGTGCGTCATGGCGTTTCGGTCAATCGGAAGAGCAAACCATACCTGTAACCATTTGTGCCGGCGAATTGCCGTACGACTATCTCTACACGTTTGCAGACGGTCATACGGAAAACTGCCGTTTCACCGATGGTGGACAACGCTATTCTATGGAAGACGAGACGAGTGAGGGATGTCCGTTGACCGTGACGTTACAAAGCGAGGTAATACCTCTTCCTATCGTGGAGGTGGAGCCCATCGTCTCGGTTTGTCAAACCGCCAGTCACTTGAGTGTTGGTTATACCATCCTTAGCGGTGAACCGGACCGGTTTGATCTTACGTTTTCGCAGAGTGCCAAAGAAGCAGGTTTTCGCGATTCCATCGGTGCTTTTTTGCCTGACTCCAATATTATTTCCATCCCTCTTCCTGCATTTCTGCCGTTGGGTCCGCAGAGTGTCACTATCGTTTTCTATACCGAAGCCTCAGTGCCCGATGCATGCAGAAACAGCGCTCCGCAGAGGCTATCTTTTTCCATTGATTTGGACGGTTATGTAAAGCGCAAGGGAGAAGATATTCTTTTTGTGGACAACAGCGGCAGGCATACAGCTGAGGGGCTCACTTTTGTAGCGTACCGATGGTACCGTAACGGCGAGTTGTTAAGCGGAGAAACGGATCAGTTCTATTATGCATATCCTTCGCTTGACGGTTTTTACCAAGTGGAGATGATTACGGAGGACGGCACCGTTTATCGGAGTTGTCTTTATGAAATGAGACCAACACAAGACATGGAAAATCCGTTGCATAATGCAGGATGTCACAAAACCGTCAAAGACGGGAGACTGTATCTGATATATGAAAGCCGGATGTATGATATACTTGGTCGCAAAGTGAATAACGAAATCTAAACGAGACGAATATATGAGAGCCTCCGTCATCATAGCAACTTTTCTTGTTCTGGGCGTTAGTGTAGCCCGCGCCCGTCTTCAGACAGATATGCAGACACCGCTGCACCGTCATTATTTGGAAGTGCAAGGCGGAGCAGGAACGGGCGGTTTGGGGTATGAGCTGAGCGGTGGTCGTACGACAGCGGCTCCTTCGTTCTTCTTCGGTGCCGGCTACACCTGGTTCTTTATTCCTTCGGCAGGTTTTCAGACGGGTGTCCAACTCAGCTATACCGGCACGACAGCCGTACTGACAGAGCCGATGGAATGGCGGACATGGCAGGACGGCAGCCGTTTGACAGATTATATGGGCGAACAATACACCCATCGTGCCTCTTTTGAAAATTGGAAGGAGTATCAGCAGATATGGCAGTTACAAGTACCTATTGGACTGCGTTTCCGCCATTTTGCTGCCGCCCACAGCCGATTTGGGATTCATGCCGGCGCAGGAATACTGTTGTCCATCCCCATCCGTGCGAACTATACGCTAATGTCCGGCGAAGTCACCCATACAGGCTGGTACGAAGAATGGCGTCTTTTATTGCATGACGTGCCCGGACGTTTCGAGACGGAGCCTTACGCGAGACAAAAAGAGCCATTCAGCCGCTATCTCAGGTCAGTATCTATTACTGCCTATGCCGAGGCGGGCATACTCATCCGTCTGAACGAACGGTCTGAACTGTCAGTAGGGGCATATGTACATTGGATGCCGCAGGACCTTGTGTCTGTCAAGCCAGCACAACGCGATCCTTTGGGATTTTCAAGTGAACGAAACGGTTATTCGTTCATGAGTGCCTATCATGGCATCGTCGGAACGGACAAGACGAGTGCTGTTCATCCATGGAGTGTAGGAGTCAAAGCCGGTTTCTCTTTCTGGCCCGGAAAAACAGCCGTTCAAAGGAAACGCTGTTTGTGCGAAGGAATGCAATAAACACTTTCTGCCACCAAACTCTTCCTTGACGGGCAGCTATACGTTCTCCCGGAGGGAAAAACTATACCTTGCAGGGCATTGAGGAAAAGTAAGGTAGCAGAATTGTAGTGTCCTCCAAAAGCCTTTCAAAGAGCCAGCGGAGATGTCCGTAATGTGAACGGGGTGCGAACGAGGGTGGCTGGTAAATCACTTTCTTACGGTTTCCTGACGTTTGGAATCAGAGCCACGCTTTCCGAAATCACCTTTTCTGAAATCACCTTTTCTAAAATCTCCTTTTCTGTGACCGTGGAAGTGAAGTACTTTTTCCACCTGCCGTTCGTTCAGGTTCTTTGCAAACTTAGCTTTGAACTTCTCATTAAGTTTTGCTTTTTCAGCCATGAACTCGCGATAGGTGACAGCGAATTTGGCAGCTTGTTCATCACTCAGGTACAGTTCCTCACTGAGCGTTTGTATGTCTCGCTCAATACGCTGTTCCTTACTCATTTGGCATTCTTTTTTTGCCCTTTTGTTGTCTGCTTTCGAGGCGTTCGATTCCTGTGCACCGACGCTTGCCACGATGATAGCACTAACCGCCAATAATACTAACTTTTTCATACTTTGTTCCTCCTTAAATTAACAGGTTCACCAAGTATGGAACAAACATCGTGCCAAACTATTTTTCCTGTTTATTTACCGAATGGATGTTCGCTGTCCTTGCACAGTGTAAGTCTTGTCTCCGTGGAGGATATATAATCTGCCGTTAATGAGCAATTTTTGGCTGTTGGCAGTTGGCTGTTGGCAGTTGGCTTCGATGCCTGTCGGTGTTTTGCGTGCCATTCGGATAGCGGCAATACCACCGTCACCGCTGCTTTGTGCGGAAGTGACGGTCAGCATGAATGGCGCCGACATATTGGTCACAACCGTTGTCCCGGAAGTAGATAGTGTGACTTTGTCTCCGGTTGCTACGCCGTTGATATAAAACCGTACGGCGCGCTCTTTGCTCATGGAAGTCAGAATAACCGTATCACAGGCGGGAAGGAATAGTTCCACATGTGTTTTGCCTGCTATTTCACGGCTGTAGTCGGTATCTGTTTTGGAGAATTTCCATTTCTTGTCACTTGCCCAGCCGTATGCGCTCTTAACCCATGTTTCTTCCGAGCCATCAAAGACAATCTCGTTTGTGGTAAAAGCGACCGGTGTTGCGGCTTGAATGGACAAAGTATATTCCGTTTCGGTGTCATCAGCTCCAATAAGCGTGACTTTGTTTCCTTCCTGCTTCCAGGTTGCCCCTTCACTTAGTTTGTAACTCTTAACAGTTGGTTCATCCGTGCCGGCAAGATACCATCCCCGGATGATTGTTTCGCCGTCATTAATGTATGCGCTATAGTCATTGGAAAGGATTACTTCGTTGATTTTTTTGATAGCGTCCATGCGGCGGAAAGTAATGGTATAGGTGAGTTGTGTATGGCCGTCCTGGGCGGTTACTACGACTGTTGCCGCGGTGCCGGATTTGGTCACTTCGGTTACATTGTTGATGTGTATTTCCGCATTCTCATCGTTTGACTCTGCCGTCACGACCGGTAGAGCATCCAGATACGCGATGTCCAATGAATAGTCGTATTTATTGGCAGCAAAGTCTTCCAATGGTGTTCCATTGACACTCAGGTTTTTGAGCGTAGCGTCAGAGGACGGCGTGGCGGAAACCGTAAAGTGAATGGTATAAACGACGCTGTTTTTACCGTCTTTGGACATACATGTGATTACGGCGTTTCCGGGCAGCGATTGTGCTTGAACTACGGTAATAATGCCATCATCGCTTGCCGTAGCCGTTACCTGAGGAAGATCTATTGTGCCATAGGCTAACGTGACATCATAGTCAGTCTGCCCTTTTTGGAACTCCGT
>ONQO01000086.1 GCA_900319995.1 uncultured Bacteroidales bacterium | reverse complement strand
ACTATTACCTCGAAGACAGTAGAGGAATATCAGGGAGTGAAGAAGTAATCGTGCCCGCAAGGGCTAAGAAATGAAAGAAAGCGTCCTTCGGGGCGCTTTCTTCGTTTTGGGTATCATTCACAAATCACAAATTCACACATCCATGTAGGTTCATTGAAGACTTTTCAAATACGTTCAAAAACAAAACAGCACATCTCGCGGCTTTAAAGGATACGATTTCACAAAGTAAAAGCCCTAAAGGTTAATGAAAAGGGGTTGTTAAGGCGATATTTTTAGCAAAATGACAAAAATATTTGCATATATCAAAAAAAAGCAGTACCTTTGCAGGCTATTATTATATAAATTGAATTATTTAACCTATCAATAGTATGAAAGAGTACAAAATTTCAACGAGGATGCGTTCCTACCAGTGGGAGGAGTTGAGTGAATCCCAACGCGCGTTAGTAACTGTTGCGAAAGAGCAAACGGAGCGCAGTTACTGCCCTTATAGCCATTTTCATGTAGGAGCAGCAGCGCTTTTGTCCAACGGAGTGATTATTCGCGGCGCCAATCAGGAAAATGCCGCCTACCCGAGCGGCTTATGCGCTGAGCGAAGCGCACTTTTTGCAGCCGGAGCACAATATCCGGAGCAACCAGTGGAAAAACTGGCCATTGCATGTTTCACGGACGGGCATTTCACCAAAGAACCCGGTGCACCTTGTGGTGCTTGCAGGCAAGTCATGCTGGAAACCGAACACCGGTATGGGGGAAAAATGGAAGTCATATTATTCGGCGAGAATGAAACACTTGTGTTCGACTCTGCAGCCGATTTGCTACCGCTGATTTTTGTGAGCGAGAATCTGAAAGGATAACTAATTGAAGGTAATTAAGAAAATAGACATTTACTTACTGCGGAATTTTCTGTGGCTGTTTTTGGCTACTTTCTTTATTGCGATAATAATATTATTGATGCAGTTCATGTGGATGCACGTGAACGATTTGGTAGGCAAGGGCATAGGCATCAGTGTATTGGCAGAGTTTTTTATCTACGCCACTGCGTCAGTTATTCCCCTCGCTTTGCCATTGGCGATATTGCTCAGTTCCCTTATCTCATTTGGCAATCTTGCGGAGAAATCGGAGTTGACGGCCATGAAAGCAGCGGGTATATCGCTCTTCCGCATCATGCGACCTCTCGTGATAGCCGTGTTGATGTTGAGCGTTGGGGTTTTCTTTTTCAGTAACAATGTGCTGCCCAAATCGCAGATGAAGTTATGGGCTCTCATCTTTTCTCTGCGTCAAAAAAGTCCCGAACTACAGATACCCGTCGGAGAGTTTTACGACGAAATAAGCGGCTACAATATCTACGTCCGCAACAAGACGAGGAAGGGCGATTTGCTGGATTTGATGATCTACGACTACTCCGGAGGTTTTGATAACGCCACCGTAATGGTAGCAGATACAGGACGTTTACGCGCGAGTTCAGACCGTTTATACTTGACTCTCGAACTGATAAACGGCGAGACCTTTGAGAACCTCAATCAGAAACAACAGCGAGCAACCGGCTCAACGAAGAATATACCCTACCGGCGCGAAACATTTACAAGAAAACTGCTGGTCATAGATTTTGCTACGGATTTTAACCGTTACGATGAGTCCATTCTGGAAGACCAACATGTAAGCAAGAATGTAGCACAATTAGTTCAATCCATTGATTCTGTGCGAATTGTATCTGCTTCCCGTTGCCGAGAGCAAAGCAATTTGCTGATTAGCGAGCGATATTTCGGACGAGAGAACAGCCATACAGAGATTATCGTCCCCCCTACCCTTACGAATGAAGAAAGAACAACATACAATTTAGACTCCCTATGGGCATCGCTCAGTGTTCAGAAACAGAAACAAGTACTTGACGTAGCACAAGAAAAAGCGCGTACTTATCGGGACCAGGTGGAATACAACGCGATACTACTGGAGGATACAGACCGGTATATCCGAAAGCACGAAATAGAGTTATACCGCAAGTTTACTTTAGCGTTTGCCTGTCTTGTTTTCTTCTTTATAGGCGCTCCCCTCGGGACAATCATACGCAAAGGCGGTCTCGGAGCCCCCGTGGTCATTTCGGTCATATTGTTTATCATCTATTATATCATAGACAACACGGGATACAAAATGGCTCGTGAAGCATTATGGCCCTGCTGGCAGGGGATGTGGCTCAGTTCGTTCGTACTTCTACCGACGGGTATATTCCTGACATACAAAGCCGCAACAGACTCGCCGCTCTTTAACCCTGAAGCATGGAAAATAAAAGTGGAAAGATTACTATTGAAAATTAAAAGAAGATATGAAAATCAATACAATAGAAGAAGCATTAGCTGATTTTCGTCTGGGTAAGTTCGTCATCGTAGTGGACGACGAGGACAGGGAGAATGAAGGCGATTTTATCATCGCCGCCGAGA
Source organism: uncultured Bacteroidales bacterium (assembly GCA_900319995.1). Taxonomy (GTDB): domain Bacteria; phylum Bacteroidota; class Bacteroidia; order Bacteroidales; family Paludibacteraceae; genus Colicola. The sequence goes on along the minus strand of ONQO01000086.1, from coordinate 6,772 downwards.
AAATAACCCCCGAGAAAGTAAATTTCATGCTTCAACACGGTCGCGGTGTACTCTGCTGTCCGATTACCGAGCAACGATGCGCAGAATTGGATTTGATGCATCAGGTTACCAACAACACCTCAATGCTTGGAACCCCTTTCACTGTGACCGTTGATAAACTGGAGGGCTGTACAACGGGTGTTTCCGCAGCAGATCGAGCAGCCACGATCCTTGCGCTTGCAGATCCCTCATCCAAGCCCGAGACTTTCGGCAGACCCGGACATATAAACCCGCTCTACGCCAAAGTAGGCGGCGTACTACAACGCGCAGGACATACCGAAGCCGGAGTTGATCTCGCACGCTTGGCAGGATTGCAACCAGCCGCAGCACTCATTGAGATCATGAATCCCGATGGTACGATGGCGCGCTTGCCGCAATTACTTCAGGTTGCACAGGATTTTAACCTCAAGATAATCACTATCAAAGACTTGATAGAATATCGCTTGGCACATTCAGAAAAATCCGGTTATCCCGAGAACACGGATGTAACTGATAAGAGCGAGACCTGTCTAATCGAACGTGGTGAAACAGTCTTTCTTCCCACGATGAACGGCGAATTCATGCTTACACCGTTTAGAGATTTGACCACAGGCTTGGAACATGTGGCACTCACCAAAGGTGAATGGACTCCGGATGAACCTATTCTATGCCGTGTTCATTCAAGTTGCATTACAGGCGATGTCTTCGGATCCAAACGATGCGAATGTGGCGAGCAACTCAACAAGGCAATGCAAATGATAGAGAAAGAAGGACGTGGCATCATTGTGTATATGAATCAGGAAGGACGAGGAATAGGTCTGATGAATAAAATCCGCGCATACAAATTGCAAGAACAAGGAGAAGATACCGTGGAAGCGAACGTACATCTCGGCTTTCGCCCCGATGAGCGCGATTATGGTGTTGGAGCGCAGATTCTACGCGAAATGGGAGCCAGAAAATTGAAACTGATGACCAATAATCCCGTCAAACGAGTCGGGCTTGAGAGTTACGGTATAGAAATCGTTGAAAATGTGCCGATTGAGATTAAACCTAACCCGTGGAACGAACGGTATATGCGCACTAAAAAAGAAAAAATGCATCACGATTTGAAACTGGTTTAGTATTTTGGCACGATTATTGAAAGACTTTTATCAAGATCACTAAACCATGTGGTCACGAATGGTTAAATATTTAAAATAATTACAACGATGAAAAAATTAACTACACTTCTAATGACATTGATGCTCATGAGCACGATGTTATGGGCGGACGAAACAATAACTGTATCCGCCAACAGTTCAGACATCTCCGAAGGGCTGGACTTGAAGGTTGTAGCTAAACTGTTCGCAGAGGCTAAGAACCTGGAAGAGTTCGAGACGATGCTCAACAATCCTGACAGTGCATTCTGCAATCTGGATTTGAACGGAGACGGTCAAGTGGATTACCTGCGCGTAGTAGAGACAGGTGAAGGCAACAAACGCCTCATCGTTCTGCAAGCAATCCTTGCCAAGGATATATTCCAGGACGTTGCCTCAATATACGTGGAGAAAGATGAAAACAACGAAGTATCCGTTCAGGTAATAGGTGACGAGTACGTATATGGCGAGAACTATATCATTGAGCCTGTATATGTCTATAGACCTGTAATATACGACTGGTTCTGGAGCGATTTATGGTACGCATGGCATAGTCCGTGGTATTGGGGTTATTACCCGGGATGGTGGTACGTACACAATTGTTGGTCACATGACTGGTATTGGCACCACTGCTATGCTTTCCATCACCATCACCACTACTGTTCGTTCCGACACGGACATCATTGCCACCCTGCTTACCATGATCTCCACTCTCGTGTAAGCCATAGAGAATACTCAGTAGCGCATCCTGACCGTTCTTTCCGCAGCCGCAACACAGGCATAGTGAACGCTCGCGAGTTACGCAATACAAATAGTGTCCGTTCACGTGCAACAGCAACAGGTGCCCATCGTTCGGCAGGAGGTAACAATTACCGCAGCGCAGACGCCAATCGTCATTCGGTATCAAGCCGTACGTATGGCAGTTCACATACAGCCGTTTCCCGCGGAGGTAATGTATCCGGCAGTCGTGGAGGTAATGTATCCGGCAGCCACAGGACCAATGCATCGGGAAATGGAAACAGAGCTACGGTAACCCGCCCGACCGCTACGAGTAGCCGTAGCACAGCTTCAACAACCCGTAGCAGCAGCTCCTCCAACGGTAGCAGAAGTACGGGAACGCGTAGCACAATAGCTTCCACAACACGTACCACCAGCACGACGCCCACACGTAGTACTTCCACTACCGCTACACGATCCAGCGGCAGCAGCACACGCTCTACAAACAGCGGTTCAGCAAGCCAGCATCGCTCCAGTAGTTACGGCACACGCTCAAGCAGTACGTATAGCGGAAGTAGCCGTTCCAGCGGTTCCTATAGCGGAAGCAGCCGTTCCAGCGGTTCCTATAGCGGAAGCAGCCGCTCCAGTGGTTCCTACGGCGGAGGCGGAAGTAGCAGAGGTGGCGGCAGCAGCTCCGGAGGCGGAAGCAGAGGTGGAGGCGGAAGCGTCCGCAGATAAAGAAAAGGAGTGTGTCAAACTAATTGGCACACTCTTTTTTTGTCGGCACGTACTGATGATAAAGCAAAAACGAATTTATTCAATGCGTTGTCCTTGTATCGTGTAGGTATTTCCGCCGCGAATAATATGTAATTCTCCATTATGCAGGATTTTTCGGGTTTGGATGTTTTGAGTAGGAGCAAACGTATTTTCTATGTCCCAAGTTACAGGTTTGATCCCTTCCCCCCATTGCGAATAAAGCCAATTAATCCTCCAATCGTACCGCTGCAGGAAATCATTGAGTTTGCCAGATAGATTGCTATTATCATTGTATCCCTTTGTGTTACGCCATACTGCCGCATCATTTTTTGCAACTTCGGATATCAGTAAAGCAGTCTCTTCAATCATCGAACGAACCTCATCTTTCTGCGTGTGATAGAATATCCACCAGTTCTCCTTTACTTTCTGCTGGAATACAGGCCACTGGGCTAACTGACCTATCCAATATTGCGGCCAGATAGGATTGTCATATATCCATTTTTCCTGATAGCGCATGTATGCGTTTCCGAAATCCCAAACCGGACCAAATTTCCATTTGTCTTGCACGCCGATGCTATCACGGTCTTTGTATAGGAAACAACTGCCGTGATAACTTTCGCAATCCTCCATTATCTCCTGCACTAAATAGAATTTAGCCGCTTCATCCATGTCAAGTATCTGTTCAAGATGAGTAGATGATTTCTCGTAAAGGGCATTATTGATGGTCAATAATTGATTTTCAAGATATTTCCGCTGGGGTGCTGAAAGCACTTCCGGCTCACGGAGCGAAATCATAACGTATTGCCCATTGCCCTCTGTAAAGGAAATATTGTTATCAGAGGAGTAATTATCGATTTCCACCAACCATCCTCCGGTAATAGAGTCCGGATGCGTTTCCAAGTCCTCTTGTTCATGTATGTTTACGCGATTCGATGCTATGCGCACGTGTTCGGTCAGGAAATAAAGCCCCATATACTTACCGTTCAAAACAAATTCCACGGGTCTCATGCGTGGCGTCCACCGGAGAGCAAGTCCTTTGCTGATATGAAAACCGGCTGGCATTCTCAGATAGCCCAAGTTATCATCCGTATTCGCCATCAGACACCAATGCCGATTGTTTGGCATTCCTAATACTTTCTGCTTTTGGTCGAACTTAATCTTATATGGCTTCTTGTCAAAATCGCGCCATGTATAATTGCCTCGTCCCTTGATTGTACCGGTAATAGGCATTGATGGCGACCCCAAGGAACGATACTCCGGCAGGATCGAATCAATATAAATCGTTGCCTTAATTTGAGTCTCTGTGTCATTGATGGCGCTGTTGTTTTGCGTATTGACGTAGACCACAGGAAGTGTACCGGAAATCTTCGCTTGTCCGCTTCCTCCACCGCCTTTAGAGGCCATCCATGCTGCCAAACTCATCCAACTTCCTTGCGCCCAATTGTCTCCTGATGAGGGCACGAAAATGTCATTGGTATTCATTTGTGCATCAGAGGTTGCCGTGCGGTTGAGAGACAACTGATGGCTGATACTGTCCTTAAAAGCGCTGAAAGACTGATTGTAATAGCCGGTTTCAACAGATGCGCCGACAAACGTGAAGCGATATACGTCTGGAATCTCTTCCTGAATATTCACTTGCCATTTATCGCCGTCTTGCGTCATGGTCCATACATAGGAAAATGCCGGTTGGTCACAACCAATGACGAAGCAAACACTATTATAATTCGTCTTGCTGTTATCAAAATAGAGAGTACCCTTCGGAATGGTCAACGCAAAACTGACTACGGAATACATAAAGCCGAATACTATCCATAAAATCCTTTTCATACCTTTTCTCTCTTTCTCACATATTAGCATTATAGTACTGCGGTTGTCCCGTTACCTCCTCGCCAAGCCAGTCCGGTCGTTCAAAGGGCTCTTGTTCGTCACCCAATTCGATTTCTGCCAATACACGACCCTCCAACCGGCCATGAAACACATCCACTTCCCATTTGCGTTCTGCTCCCATGAAAGGAGAAGTCGGGATAATATATCGCGTTTTGGAGATTACGCCGGGAAGACAAATCTGCATCAGTTCTTTTGCATCTGCGACATCTATCTCACGTTCCCATTCGAATTTTGCTAATCCTTTACGCAAAAGTGAAGATTTAATAGTAAGGAACGCGCGCGTGTCGCGTATACGCACACGTATGGTCTTGCCGGCCTCCTTGCATAAGTAACCCTGAAGGATTTCGTATGACGCCTCCGCACTTTCCTTGAATGTGTCGGAAATAACTAAAAACTTACGTTCTATTTCTGTATTCTTGTTCATGACCATGTACGGTATCTCCTTCACTTATTCCAAAAAACGTTTTCTGAGCAACTGTATATCATCGTGTGTAAGGCATAGTATCGAATGCAGATATTCTATCATCCCGCCGAACTCACGCTCAATGAGGTCCAGTGTAGAAATAAAATTAGGAGTTGATACACCCATAAATGCCTGAATGACAGCCATCTCTGCTTCACCTCCGCCTCGTGACACAATATCAGCATTCAGTTTGTCAACGATAGGACGGTAAGCTATGTTGCTCTCATCAAAATCCGCGATTACTGTCTCTCTGTCCACTCCAAGCGCGAACATCAAGAACGCAGCTCCCCATCCGGTACGATCCTTGCCCTGCGCACAATGCCATAATATTCCACCGTCTTCTGGCGCCTCAATGATTAGCCGCAGAAACGCAGCATATTGCAGTTGTGAAAACTCGCTGCGTATAAGCGACGGATACATATTCGCCGCCATTTGCTGTACTTCCGGATAAAAGGAGTAATTGACAATATGTCTATCCAATTCCAGAAATGCTTCATCCGGAATCGGCTTGCCTGTTTGTTGCTCGGCACGCATGTCTATAGTCGGCAACAAATGGTGCTGTACACCCTCCATCTCTCTGTCCGGCACAGCTTGGAATTCTCCCATTGAGCGGAAATCAAAAATGCGACAGAGATTGTATTCTGTTTTCAGACGCTCTACATCAGCATCGGAAGCATTGTGCAGATGGGCAGTACGGAGTAGTCTGTGCGGGCGTATCGCTCGACCGCCGGCTCCTACCAGTCCTCCCAAATCACGCGCGTTGTCTATTTTGTCAAAAAGAACTTTCACTTTTCAGAGTACTTCAAAAAACTTCATTTATTAAACGCATAAACTCTTTGTATGCAAACGTATCACTCAACTCTTTCAACGAAGCCGCTAATCCTCGGTAGTGCCATTCATGTGAGGCTTTATCTGTGACATGAAAAATCTTCCAAAGTTCATCCCCTTTGACCTGATAGTCGCGCCATATTGCGCGCATGTTGCTCAGTTTGTCACCCATCGCAACTATCTTTGCATCATGCGAAGCAGCTGCCAAACGGTCAATAGCTGCTTGCTTGCGCTCATGCCAACTATCCTCCTCGCTCACGCCTTCGGAAAATTGATCGCTCTCGGCATACACCAGTTCAGCTATTCGTTCACCGAACATTTCGCGCAGTTGCTCTACGGTAACATCCGTATCTTCGATGGTGTCATGCAAAGCTGCAGCCGCCAACAATTCCTGATCGGAAGTGATTGTTGATACGATTTCCATCGCCTCCATCGGGTGAACAATATAGGGAAAACCTTTGCCACGCCGCTCGGTGTTATGATGTGCCTTGACCGCAAAAACAATAGCGCGGTCTAATAATTCAGAATCAATATACTTGTTTGCCATGATTGCTTAACCCGGAAAGGTGGATTATTTCAAAATAGTTTCTTCGAGTATCGCGTGGAACTCGGGCAGTTTAAAATGGGTGTCACGTTCTATGATAAGAACTTTGAGAGCGGCATAGATACGAATGGTTTTCTCCAGTTCCTCTAAATTTGCATCGGGACCGAAATACTCACGTGCAAAAGCGTCCCAAAAACGCGCTGCTGTAGCGTTGGACATATGATATTGTTCCATAGTCCATGCCTCGTTATTCAGTTTGCAGCAGAGATAGACCATACCGAGGTCGAACATGTAATAACCGTAGCAAAAGTCACCAAGGTCGATGAAATACTGCTTGCGGACACCATTCTCCTCCACAAAGATACCATTGCTGAACTGGAGGTCGCCATGTATAGCCGTGTCGGCATCCGGCGCAGCGGCGAT
>ONQO01000056.1 GCA_900319995.1 uncultured Bacteroidales bacterium | reverse complement strand
ATGGCCGCCAAACATATCATCGCACGTTCAGGCTACTCCACTATCATGGACCTTCATGCCCTTGGATTGCTCAACTCTCAATTCTCAATTCCCAATTCTCAACTCTCAATTCTCAATTCTCAATTCTCAATTCCCAATTCTCAATTAGAATTAATTCCCACTCCCGGACAGCCGGAACAAGAGTATTTGGCGCATTTTCATGCCTTAAAAACAGAAAAATAGCCTAAAGAGAAAAAAAAATGCAAAAAAATTTGGTCAATTAAAAAAAAAGCAGTACCTTTGCACGCTTTTTCGTCATTTACCTAAATGATAAATGACAAAATAGTAAACGGTTTGGTGCCATCGTATAACGGTTAGTACTCAAGATTTTCATTCTTGCAATAGGGGTTCGATTCCCCTTGGCACTACAAAGACCTTCCCTAAAGTCAAGTCCTAAGGCAAATCCTCTCAATGCCAAAGGATATTACTAAATCCGCTAAAAGCCAATAGCTAACAGCTAACAGCCAATAGCAAAAAACAACAAACAAGATGGCAAATCACAAATCATCTTTGAAGCGTATACGCCAAACGGCAGCGCGCAAAGCACACAATCACTATTACGCTAAAACAGCTCGTAACGCTGTGCGCGACTTGAGGAAAACTACGGACAAAGCAGCGGCTGCTGAAGCTCTGCCTAAAGTAAGTTCGATGCTGGACAAACTGGCGAAACGAAACATTATCCACAACAACAAAGCCGCTAACCTCAAATCGAAATTGGCTCGCTTTGTAAACAAGTTGGCGTAAGTTTGGCCGTAAATAGTAGTGCAATTAGGTCAATGGAAGAATCACTTGGTGGTTCTTCTTTTTTTGTTTTTGTACAAAAATAAGGTATCTTTTGCTCAAAAAACAACCTATTATTGCACTCTTTTTGCACGTTTAGGGAGAAAAAGTGAACTATTATTTGCATATATGCAAATTTTGTAGTACCTTTGCACCGCAAATAATATGAATATGAAAAAAACTGTTAATTCTATCCAAGGGCTTATGAAACGATTAGTCCTTTCAATGTTAGCCCTCACGGGCACATCAGCTCTCTTTGCTTCTGAACCCATTACTTCTGTCGTTCTCGCTTTTGAAGACACGACGGTCTATGCCGGATGTATTCTTGAAATCCCATTCTCTTATTCTCCAGAGGAGGGTGATCCGGAGACTCTGGTGTGGGAAACAGACAATACAGATGCTATGCCTAATAAAAATGTGATTAATGTTTTCCGTCCATGCGAAGCGAATATCACAGTCAGCAACAAGGAGGGAATATTAGCCACATGTCATATTAAAGCTATCTATCGTGCCCAAGGACAGTGCGGAAACAATCTTTTCTGGTCAATTAACAATGATTATCGGTTGGAGTTTTGGGCGGATACTTTCGGTGGTTACAAAAAAACAACTACTATCCCGTCTTTCTATGACATGTGGGATTATGATTCAAACACCAATCCGGCCCCTTGGACTCCATATGCTGACAAAATCACGGATTTGTATCTGTACAACGTAGAGCGTATTGGTAATAATGCTTTCCGCGACATGCCGAATCTGTATTATGCGATGCTGTATGACGGCATATCACTGGGCGACAGCGTATTTTATGGTAGTACGAACCTTAGCACATTGGAAGTACGCACAAGTACACCTCCGGTCGCCGGTTCCTCCTCTCTGCTGTTGGACAAGAGCAGCGGAAAAGAGGTCAAAGTGGTTATCGTCTTGTCGGAAGAGGACGCTGGTACATTCAAAGCTGACCCCGTATGGGGAACTGCAAAACGAATTATTACGACTTCTCAAGGCGAGTGGAAGATAGGAAGCTCTACACAAATCCACTGGCAAGTAGGGCAGTCGGATTCGCTGCGTTCACTGAAACTGCAAATAGACCGTTCATGGGAACTTCCTTATGATAACAAAGATCCGCAAATAATCCCGGATATGGACACCACCTCGTTGTTACCTCCGTGGCATGAGTTGCGCGACAATGTGGAAGACTTGATTATCGGTGACCGTATCAGTTATATCGGACGCAATGCGTTTGCCTCGCTGACTAACATACAAACAGTACAGTTCCGCCAAATGGAAGACCAACTGGATTCCATTCATATGGACGCGTTCGCCCATAACATCAAACCTTGGAAATTCGCATTGGGTGACCCGCAGGACGGACCGATAGTTCCGCCTACAGTGGTGGGATTGACCGGTGATTGGGAGACGGTGTTGGCGCATTTTGCCGAAGAAACGGTGCTCTATGTACCAGACTCCGTATTCAATTACAAGGGCGAGGAGGTACATTCGGTCGATTTGTACAAAGAAGCACCCTTCTGGAGCCTTTTCAACCGTATTACTGACCGTACGGTAGCGGTGGATGATGTCACCGACAAATCAGCCGTAATGACTTGGCTGCCTTTGGAAAATGCATGTGGTTATCGCCTGACAATCGGCAAGAAAGATTGTGTAGGATGCGACACAACCATCTTTATTCCTGCGCTCGGAGGAAAGGGACTCATTGATTGGGAACACGTGGACATACCGTCATACAAATCGCCGCGCCGCAAACCTAAAGGTGATGACGGGCACGGAGGAATGACCGTTGTTATTGAAATCAAAAAGGGTAGCGGAAGTGTCTCTAACGAGGACGTGGAAGTAAGTGCCTCTGCATTGGATGCTTCTTCGGATTATTTTTATACCCGTGAGGTTCTTTTTGACAATGAATTCATCAATCAGAAACTGACTAAGCAAGGCTCCTTCTCCACACCCGAGAAGCCGGTCGTTTTCACCGTCACCTTCACGGACAAAGATGGTAACACCCTCAAAACAGAGGATGTCGAGAATGGGAAAGCAGCTACGGCGCCGGAGCCTGAGGACATTCCCGTTGTAGAGGGCTATCACTTTACTGGATGGGACAAAGCGTTTGATAATATCACTGCCAACCTCACCATCAAAGCACAGTACGAAATAATGACCTTCTCCGTGAAGTTCTTCGACAAAGACGGTAATCAAATCGGTGAGACCCAGACTGTCAACTGGAATGAAGCAGCTGTCGCTCCTTCGAATCCGGTATGGGAAGGACATATCTTCACCGGCTGGAGTGCAGAGTTCGACCATGTGAAGTCCGACCTCGAAATCAAGCCTGTCTTTAACGTAGAGACATACTCGGTTACGTTCCTCGGTTTCGGCGACGTTGAGCTCAAGAAAGAGAGTGTTGAGTACGGCAAAGCGGCTACCGCTCCTTCGGCACCCGAAGTAACGGGTTACACCTTCAAGAATTGGGACAAAGCGTTCGACAATATCACCGCCGACCTCACTGTGAAGGCAGTTTATGAAATCAACAAGTACGAAGTTCGCTTCCTTGATTGGAACGGCGCTGAGTTGAAGAAAGAAGAAGTTGAGCACGGCAGTGCCGCTACGGCGCCGTCAGACCCGACGCGGGAGGGATACACCTTCACCGGATGGGACAAAGCGTTCGACAATATCACTGCTGACATTGCTGTCACTGCGCAGTACGAAGAAATCGTAGTCATCGATTATACGCCGCAAAACCTCAAGGCGGTCATTGTTCCGCAGGATGAGGACGTTCTAATCACACTCTCCTGGGACAAAGTGGATGGTGCCGCTTCTTATGACCTGCGTGTTGTCAGCGGCGAGAACGAACTCTTCTCGCAGAACACCATGACACTCAACGTCATTGCTTCTCTGCTCTCCACCATTGAGAAAGAATACCAACTCACACCGGGCACCTTTACCATCGACTGGTTCGTTCGTAGTACGGACGGAGAAGGCAGTGCCATCAGTGATTGGGCACAAGGCGAGTCCTTCGAGGTAACCATCAAAGATACCGGTACAGGAATAGATGTAGTTAACAGCCAAAAGCAAAAAGCCAACAGCAAAAAGCTCCTCATCGACGGCGTACTCTACATTTTGCAGGAGGGCAGTATGTACGATGCATCTGGTGTCAAAATTCAATAAGGTATATGAATAGGTTTCTTTACCGCATAGACCGTCTGCTTAGTCAGGGACAGGGACGACAGATACTATGGCTTGCGCTCGTGGTATGTTTCCTTATGTTGCTGTTTTGGGGAGCTAATGCCCTGTTAGGTTGCCCTATCAGCCTGCGGCACCTGATTTCCCTTATGCTGTCTCCCGGAGAATTTTATGAGGACAACAACTTCGGACTTCAGGTAATCATCAATCTCATCGGATTGGTTCTTGTATCAAGCATGCTTATTTCGCTGTTAAGCAACATGGTGGAGAACCGTGTTACGGCATTCAGTAAGGGGCTTGTACGCTATCGTTTTCAGGACCATACGCTCTTTTTAGGCGCGGACGAAATGTTGGTGGATACCATACTTGGCCAATGTGACGACAATAGTTCTTCGCCGGTCGTGGTGCTCACGGAGCAAGATGCAGAGGAGGTTCGCAAGCGTCTCTTCGCGCAAATACAGCACCGTTCTCTCAGGAGTCGCATAGTGGTGCTGTATGGTCATCGGACGCAAGAGGAACAGTTGGTTTCCGTACATGCGCAACTCGCAAAGCGCGTGTTCATTCTTGGTGAACCCGGAGAGGAAGACCATGATTCCAAGAATATACAGAGCCTCTCTCTTATCAAGAACATGGCAGAGCAGGGTCATCGCACTATAGAGTGCTATTTTCTCTGTAATCATCTCAATACACTGCGAATATTGCAGTTGCAAACAGTTCCTCTTCCTGCCCAATTACATCTAACGGTAATGAATGCGCAGGAGAGTTGGGCGCAGCGAGTGCTGGTCAACAATGAAGGGTATCCTATGCTGAACCGCCATGAGCATCCTTCGGCGGAAGACAAGGAATATGTCCATCTGGTGCTGTTAGGTTGTTCGCAGACAGCATACGCTTTGGCTTTCACAGCGGCGCATGTCGCGCATTACCCTAATTTTCAGACCCACGGAGTGCGCACACGTATCACCATTGTGGACGAGCAGATGGATATGCACAGTGATTTTCTCCGAAGCCATTATGCCTCGCTGTTCAAACTTTCACGCCGGACACACGTGCATTGGGAACAGCAAGGAGACCATAAAAAAATGATTACTTCTCCGTATATCCCTTCGCCTGACGATGATTTTCTGGATATAGAATGGCAATTCATATCTGCCCGTCCCGACACACCCGAGGTGCGCGAATTAATGGAGCAGTGGAGTGCCGATGAAGAACAAATGCTCACGGTGGCTGTCTGTATGGATGATATGCGTTCCAGTCTGGCTACAGCGTTATACCTGCCGGATAGCATCATGACAAGGCATATCCCCGTTCTCGTGTACCAAGCTACCAATTCCGCACTGGCACAATGGACGAAAGACTTCACACGTTACACGAACATCTATCCGTTTGGTATGCGGGAGGATTGCTATGACAATACCTTCCGGGAGCGGCTGCGTTGGGCACAGGAAGCCAACGAGGCATATGAGGACAATGCGGCAAGGATTAATCCACAACGCAAACGCAAACACTGGTTCGATCTCAAACTGACCCTTCAGTTCTCCAACCTGTACAGTGCCAATTACTGTTATGCGGTGTTACGCCGGACAGACCCGAAGTATTATGCCCGTTTGGAGCATCAACGGTGGTTGACGGAGCGGCTGTTATTAGGATACAAAGCTCTTGATAAAGACGAACGCATTCGTATTGAGCAGTTACCCGAATCGGAAAAATGGAAAGAGATGGAGCGCTTGGATCCTTGGTTCGTACATCCTAACATACAGCCTTTTGACGAACTGACAGAAGAGTCCGTGCGCAAGGACGAAGTAATGGTACAATGTATCCTTGGAAAACTCAAATGCAACTAACGTCAAATCATACCTCCCGTTATGGAAAAAGAATATACATACTATGCGTTCGTCAGTTACCGTTCTTCGGATGAAAAGTGGGCGAAATGGTTGCAGGAGAAGATAGAGGGCTATCGTCTCCCTACCACTATCCAACATGAGAACAGCGAACTGCCGAAAACACGTCTGCGTCCCTGTTTTCGTTACCATACAGATATTCAGCCCAATGAGTTGAAAACAGAACTGCGTAACAAGTTGGAGCAATCGAAATATCTACTGGTTATATGTAGTCCTCGTTCAGCACAATCTCCTTGGGTCGGCGCAGAAATAGACACTTTTGTTGAGTTGGGACGACGGGACAGGATTATTCCCATCATCGTAGAGGGAAGACCCTATAGCGGAGACCCGGCTACAGAATGTTATAACCCCTCATTACTCAAACATTTCCCTCATTCGGACAATTTGGACGAAGATCGTGAAATTCTCGGTGTGAATATTCATGAAGAGGGCAGCGGGACTGCTTACATGAAACGCGAACGCGCTGTAATGCAGGTGGTAAGCCGCATGTTAGGTATCAGTTTTGACCGCCTCTGGCAACGCCAAAAACGCCGAATAATCCGTCGCGCCGTATTCTCGACAATGGGGACACTGCTTGTGATAACCGCGTTGCTATCCGTATGGTTGTTCAACCAGCCTTTTGACAGCCGAGTTAGCTTGTACGAAGGAACACCTGCCGTTGAATCCCTTCCGGCTATGCACGATGCTGTACTGACGCTCAGTTTGCCGGACGAGGAACGGACGGATACAGTGAACGGATGGAATGAACAGGCGCAGTTCCTGTATTTGCCGGCCCGTCTCAAAGGAAAACAGGTCTCTTTGCGTATAACGGCGCCCGATTACCTGCCGATAGACACGGTTGTGACCCTTTCGTCCGAATTATCCATTCCTCTTTCTCGTAACGCGCGGGTGTATGGCGAGTTGAGCGCAGTAGTGCTGATGGACGGTGAACTAAAACCCCATACGCGTATTCTTGTGGAGCAAAACGAAGTGATGACGGATGACGACGGACGGTTCACGCTCTCGGTTCCGCTAACTGACCAGCACAAGTCTTATCGGATAGAAACACCCGATCACTCAAGATCCTCTGTCCTGCACGCTCCATGCGGAAAAAATGATATAGTAGAGTTATGAAAAATTCAGCTTTATCCATAGCGATGCTGCTTTCTTTATTCAGCATCCGGTTCTCTTCAGCCCAGATTCAATCCGGCTATGTGCGTACTGTGTCCCGTCCGGACCAACCGTCCCAGCGTTTGCAGGGCGTAGTGGTACGTCCGCAGGGAGAATATAATCCGGTTATGACAGACGAAACAGGTTCGTTTCAAATTACTATGCCCGGACAGAAAAACGGCACTCCCTACGCGTTGGCAGGAGTGAATAAAGGTGGATATGAGTTACAGGAGGCAGAACTGGTGGGGCGGCAATTGCCGTTTTCATCCTCCGTGCCGCTGGAGATTGTCATGGTTAGCCGACGTCAGCTGCAGAAAGACAAACAGCGCATCGAGCAGGCGGCTCGGGAGAATATAGAACGCTATTATGAGGAACAACTCAATGCCCTCAATGAGCAGTTGGCTCAGGCAAAACTAAGCAATCAGGAATACGAGGAACAGTTAAGCAAGATAGAGCAGCAATATGACAACTTCGAACCCCTCATCGAGCAAATGGCAGAACGTTACGCGCGGACGGACTATAAAGGAATGACATCATCTGACAGTTTGATTCAACAGGCGATAGAGCAAGGGGATTTGCAACTGTCTCAGGAGCGTATTCTTGCGAAAGGAGATCCGGCAGAACGAGAGAAAAAAATCCGTCGCATACAGCGTGTAGCAGAGGTGCAGCGGGGAGAACTCGCCGGTGATTATTACAACTTATATGCCATTCATTTAAGCCGTTTTCAGAATGATTCGGCACTTTATTATCTACTCAAACGTGCGGAGCTGGATACCACCAACGTCCAATGGCAACTTGATGCCGGTAATTTCTATGACAAGATGAACTATCGCTTTGATGAAGCACTAACTCTTTACCGCAGAGCCTTACGTTACGCTATTGCTAATGAAGGCCCCCAATCCTTACACGCAGCGCAAGCGCAGAACAATGTAGCGTATGCTTTAATTCGTCTTAAGCGGTTAAAAGAGGCAGAAGTGGAACAGCGGCGTGCGTTAAATATGTACAAAGGTATCTATGGAGCTGCCCACGAACTTACAGCATCACGGATGACAAACCTTGGTAGTGTCTTTTACTACCTAAAGCAGTTGGATTCCGCACAATATTATTTTTCCCAAGCGGAGGCTGTCTATACGATGCTTGAAAATGGGACTGAGGAGATGGAAAAAAACATCCCTGTTTTGCACGCCGAACTGCTCAATAATATGGCGGCGATTGAAGCTTCACAGCGTAAATTCAGTTCTGCAGAGAATTATTTGCAAAAAGCATTGGAACTTTTGCCGGAGGGTAATGAGTATAACCGAGTAAAATTTCTGAAATCATTGGGCGCCGTATATGATTACCAGAACAAAACAAACGAAGCAAGAAACTGTTGGCAACAGGCATATGAGATCGCATTGCGCATATACGGCAAGGACCATCCTGTCACCGCTGAATTAGCCTCCTATCTCGCGCCTTAAACATTCCCGATTACCATACTGGCGAGGGTGCAACCGAACACGGCGGTTACCTGCATCAAAGAGCCGCGGGTATCACATTTCTGAGCCTGCTCGGATGAATAAACACAACGTATTTTTTTGTATGGTTTGCGGTTGAGACGTTTCATCCGTTCTCGTACGGCTCTCGCAAGAGCGTCTCCTTTGACGGTCATCAGTTCGCCCGTGGTTATTTGGGTAGGATCGAGTCGCAAGGCGGCACCCATAGAAGAGAATATTTTCATTCCGCGAAGGTGCGAAGCAAACAGCAAAAGGTCTGTCTTCGCCCGTACATCATCGATGGCATCGATGAGAAAGTCAAAAGAGGAAAGATGAAAATCATATGCCGTTTCTTTTGCAAGTCCATTTTGACCGTAGTATTCCGCGATAGCGGTTATTTCCGCTTCTGGATTGATGGATAGAAGCCGCTCACGCAGGGCTTCCACTTTAGGCAATCCTATCGTGGCGCGGATAGCTGGCAGTTGGCGGTTGATATTGGACGGCTGAACCCTATCGCCATCCACTATGGTCAGATGGGTCAGACCGGTACGAACCAACGCTTCAGCACACCACGAACCGACACCGCCTACCCCGAAAATAATCACACGTTTCGTCTGCAGCGCTTCCATCGTATCGGACCCTAATAGCGCTGCGCTTCTCATAAAATATTCTTCCATAACGGCTGCAAAATTACAATAAAAATTCGAAATGTGCAAATATTCGCTACAAATTATTCTTTTACACTCCTTTTTTACCCTGAAATTCGCATAAATTGAAATAGAACTTCTAGTTTCTCTAGCACTTCTAGTTTCTCTAGTACTTCTAGTCCCTCTAGTGAAAATATTTCGACTTTTGCGAAAAAAATCGAAAATATATTGCATATTTTTGCATATCTCAAAAAAAAGTTGTATCTTTGCAGCGAAATTTCCATCTTTTCGAAGTAACGAACCTTCGGTTTCATACACTTCGTCATAGAGACAAGTACTGAAAAAGTTGAGAGTAGGTACTGCTTTTATCGTATCCTACCGCTACCTATATTATACGTAGTATAATATCCCGTGATTTTAGGACAATATGTATAACTACGAAAAAACATTTTAAAACAATATAATTATGAAACGCACAATGAATCCTGCCCTCGGGGCAAAAAGAAAATCGTTCTTCTTATTCTGCTTTACTCTCATTGCCGCATTGCTCTTCCCTGTATTGCCCGCGGAGAGTGCTTATTGGAAAGATTTGTATCAGAATTATCTTAAATACGAACACGTAGAAAATGGTGATGGCTGCAGTGTTCATATAACTGCTGATAAAAAATTCGATGTTGGTGACGTGGTCATTCCATCTTCCGTTAAAATGACTTATGTAACGGATAAGGATCAAGTAGACTGGACTACTTCGTGGAAAGTACCTGTTTACGAAGAGCACTCTGTAGAAGTTATTCGCATAGGAACAATTGTACCTCATACAAACATCAAAGGAGGACGTCCGAGTGGTGTTTATGCTTTTAAAAATGTAACCAGTACCATGCGTGTGACGCTACCCAACACCATAGTAGAGATTACCAAACAATCTTTTCAAAATAGCACGGGACTCGTGTCCATCAAACTAAATGAAGGATTGAAAACCATAGGATCAGAGGCTTTTAGCGGTTGTACCAATCTTATTACGGTAAATATCCCCACAACATTAGAAAATATTCCAGAAAAAGCTTTCTTTAATTGTTCTTCCTTACCCTCCATCCATATTACGGGCGCCAAATCCATTGGCAGGAGTGCTTTTGAAGGATGTACCAGTCTTGTCTCCGTGAACGGAGGTAATCTGGTTTGTCCGGCACAAACAATTAGCAAAAGAGCATTTTATGGATGCACCCAACTACAAATCATCATATTCGCGTCCAAAAATCTTATTAATATTGGTCCCTCCGCTTTTGAAAATTGCAAGCATTTAACCAATATCACCCTTCCTGCCTCTTTGATTGGCATTGGTGACTTTGCTTTCAAAAACACAGGTTTGAAAGTGATAACCAACAAAAGTACCACTCCCCGGCCAATCAAAGCAAATGTGTTTGAAGGAGTGGATCTGTCGAAATGTATTCTTTATGTGCCTAAAGGAAGTAAAGCGGCGTATAAGGCTGCCGATGTATGGAACAAATTCGGTAATATATTAGAACCGGGCGAGTCACCTGTAGATGTCCAACCGGAAGAAACACCGGAGGAAGAGAAAGTAGAAGCCATAACTACCGGATTGCAGAAAATTGGTAATTTGACCTATCTCTTGAATGAAGACCTGACGGCTACCGTCGTTAAAGACGAGGAGAACAAGTACCTCAGCGGCGAACTCGTTATTCCCGCTTCCGTCAAATACGGCAATTACACGTATTCCGTAACGGCGTTTGGAAAAGAAGTTTTTAGGGACTGTTCCAAATTGACATCCGTTTCATTACCGAATACCATTACAGAGATTCCGACAAGTACATTTTGTTTATGTACAGGATTGACTAACATTACTCTCCCTTCAGGACTGATTAAAATTGGCACGAGTGCTTTCAATGGGTGTAAAGCATTGAAAAATATCCAGTTGCCAGTGACCTTAAGCGAGATAGGAAACTATGCATTCTATGATTGCGGGGCACTCACATCCGTTTCTATTCCTGCCGGTGTGGAAAAGATAAGTGAAGGATGTTTTGAAAGTTGCAAGAAACTCAGCAACGTCAAGTTGTCAGAAGGATTGCAAGCAATAGACCATTACGCTTTTTCCCAATGTGAAGCCCTGACATCCATTACGCTCCCTGCTTCGCTCGCTTCGGTGGGTGAAAATATCTTCTCGGGAGATCAAGCGTTAAGTTATGTTTATCCATTGAATGAGACGCCTTCAACGGCAGAAAAGTCTTCCTTTAGTTATATTCCTTCTGAATGTATCCTCTACGTGCCGTCGGCTAGCCTGAGTGATTACCAAGCCGCAGAAGGATGGAAAGAATTCAAAAATATACAAGCGAAAGGAGTAAACGAAATCATTAAGTACGGTAAGTTGTATTACCGTCTCTCGGAGGGGGGAACGGCGGTGGTAACCTATGAAAACAACAGTACGGATAACTACGCTACACTAAGCGGAGAAGTGACGGTGGCGGATAAGGTGAATTACAAAGGCATGGATTACACGGTAACAGGAGTGGGAATGTACGCTTTCCGATATGCGACCGGAATCACCAAAGTGAATCTGCCCAATACCATTAAGGAGATTGCAGCAAAGGCTTTCTTTAATTGCACCAACCTTGAGCAAATCAATATTCCCTCCTATTTGGACGTGTTGACAGACGATGTGTTTAAAGGAACCAAGTTGTACGAGGAAAATATAGATGGTGACGGAGCTGTGTATTACGACGATTGCCTGTTGGCAACGACCAAGCCGTTAACCGGCGATTACAAGGTCAAAGAAGGTACACGTTTGATTGCCACTTGGGCAATAGATAGTTATGATGGGCTTACGTCGCTTGTCCTGCCGGAAGGACTCCAATGCCTGTGCAAAGAGGCTATCAATACTTTGGATAATTTAAAGAGTATTTCGTTGCCGTCCACTTTAAGCAATATAGGTGGTGCCATCTTCAATGAATGTGGTAGTCTGACAGAGATTAAATGCTACTCGGCCAATCCATACGGAATGTCACAATTCGATTGTTTTAATGGTTTGGATAAAAGCAAATGTACTTTGTACGTGCCCTATAAATGCCAAACTGCCTACGCTGCGGATGCCTTGTGGGGAGAATTCCCTATTATAGAGATGGAGCCGGAAGTATTCACCGTTACATTCTTGGACTGGAATGAAGATGTGTATAAGACACAACTGGTGGAAAAAGGAAAGGATGCAGATGAATATTCCTACCGTCACCGCGACGGCTATAACTTTATTGGATGGGACAAGGAGACCACAAACGTGCAATCAGACATTACCCTTACACCGTTATACGAAAAACTTAAATTTAGTGTCCATTTCTATGACTGGAATGGAGTACAAATCGACGGAACACAATGGATAGAGTATGGCGAGAGTGCCGTGGCTCCTCCTGACCCCGAACGGGAAGGTTATGCTTTCACGGGATGGAAAACTCTTTCCGGCTGTTCTGACTTCAGTATTATCACCTATACTTCGCAATATCTAGCACAGTACACCGAAAAAGTATGGACAGTTACCTATCTCAATTGGGATGGTGAACTGCTCGGTACAGAAGAAGTGCAAGACGGACAAGACGCCAAAGGTATGGTTGCTACCAAAGTCGGATGGATTTTCGACTACTGGTACAATACCAAAAATTTTGAGCAGGAAGATTTGAAGAATATTACCAAAGATTTGACCGTGAAGGCTCAATTCACTTACGAAATACTCTTCTCTGTTACCTACCGCGTGGAGGGTGTGACCACCTTTGAGATGCAAGCTGTCTATGGCTTTGATGTCAGCAAAATATACTATAACCCGACTGAATATCCCAAAATCCCGCAGAAAGAATCCGACGATATGTTTGACTACACTTTCGTCGGATGGACTCCCGAAGTGGAATATCTCACAAACAACGTAGTTTTGGAGGCTGTGTTCGAATCCAGTCTACGCAAATTCACCGTCACCTTCTACGACTGGGATAACACCAAACTCGATGAGCAACAAGTGGAGCACAGCACCGACGCAGTAGCTCCGACACCTTCACGCGAAGGATACCACTTCACCGGATGGGATCAGGACTATCACCATGTGACGATGGACTTGGATATCAAAGCACTATACGAAATAAACAAATACACCGTTACTTTTGTGGATTACGACGGCGAAAACATTCTCAAGAACGAGGAAGTAGAGCACGGCGCTGCCGCTACCGCTCCCAATGACCCGACACGCACAGGATACACCTTCACCGGATGGGATCAGGAATACAAGAATGTTACTTCCGACCTCACCGTCACCGCGCAGTACGAAATCAACAAATACACCGTACGTTTCTTCGGACAGGACGGCAAGACACAGATTGGCGAGAACCAAACTGTCAACTGGAACGAGGCAGCGACAGCTCCGGCAGAGAAAGATATTCCGGCGGTAGAGGGCTATCACTTCACCGGATGGGATACGGAGTTTGACCATGTAAAAGCCGACTTGGATGTCAAAGCACTCTACGAAATCAACAAATATACCGTTACATTCGTGGATTACGACGGCGAAACCATTCTCAAGAACGAGGAAGTAGAGCACGGCGCTGCCGCTACCGCTCCCAACGACCCGACACGCACAGGTTATACCTTCACCGGATGGGACAAGGACTTCTCCAATGTAACCGAGGACTTGACCGTTACTGCGCAGTACGAAGTAGCAAAAGTCTATTTCACCGTCACCTACTATGACTGGGACCTCACTATCCTTGGCACAGAGAAAGTGGAGGAAGGTAAGGATGCGCAAGGCTTGAACCCCGAACCGACACGCGAAGGATACACCTTCACCGAATGGTCCAAACCGCTGACCAATATAACCTCCGACCTCAGCGTACAAGCGCAGTACGAAGTAGCAAAAGTCTATTTCACCGTGACGTACTACGACTGGGACCTCACTATCCTCGGCACGGAGAAAGTGGAGGAAGGTAAGGATGCACAGGGCTTGAACCCCGAACCGACACGCGAAGGATACACCTTCACCGGATGGTCCAAACCGCTGACTAATATCACCTCTGACCTCAGCGTACAAGCGCAGTACGAAGAAAACATTGAAGTGGACTATACGCCGCAGAACCTCAAAGCCGCCCTTCTGGAGCAGAATAATGATGTCATGATCACCCTCTCCTGGGACAAAGTGGATGGAGCCGCTTCCTACGAA
>ONQO01000091.1 GCA_900319995.1 uncultured Bacteroidales bacterium | reverse complement strand
CTTTGCTACGTTCGCTTGAGGGGTCAATGGCTAAAACAGCGAGGTGTTTGCCGTGGTCGCACAGTTCGCTGCCGAGTGCTTCGATGAATGTCGATTTGCCGGCACCGGGTACGCCGGTAATGCCTACACGAATGGAGTTGCCGGCGTAGGGAAGGCATAACTCTATCACTTTTTGCGCAATTGTCTGGTCGGCGAGCAAGTTACTCTCTACCAGCGTTACAGCCTGACTGAGTATTGTCATGTCACCACGACGGATGCCCTCGAAGTATTCTTCAGGACTTAAAACCGTTTTCTTGCGACGGAAAGTTGCATAAGGATTGACCGAAGGCAGGTTTTCTACACCTGCATTCACGGTCAATCCTTTGTATTTGGCACTATTTTCCGGATGGTCAATCATTCAACGACGAAGTTGAGTTTAACACGTTTAACTGATTGCTTGTAGTCATTGGAGATGATCACTACCTCACGGCTGTAATTGCCGCGTTCAAGACCTTTGGTGTTAATGTTCACGGTGATATCCCCTTTCTTACCAGATTTGATAGCTTTCGGTGTTTTGATGGTCAGAGCTTTGTCTGTCGAATAGGCACGGCGAATCTCCAGCGGGTTCACTCCTGCGTTTTTGACGGGTATTATGATTTTGTGCGATTTGTCCGCAGCAATCTTGCCTGCATTTACCTCTGCATCGTTCTCGATAATAGGAGCCAGTTGTTTCTGCTCAACTGTCATAGCGTCGAAATCCTCCTCAATATTTGCTTTGATGAGCAGTTTGTGGGCATCATCCAGTTCTTTCTTGCCATCAATAACCACGTATGCAAAAATTTCTACTGGTCCGTACAGTTTGGTGTCTGCACTATTGAGTTGGAAAATGAACTGTCCTATTTCGTTGGCTTTGATGTTAGGAAGGCTAACTTGACTTGCAAAGTACTGACTATTAAGTGCGCTGGTAGCCAGTGCTACACTATGCTCCGAAGTAGTGGGGTTGGTGTACTCCAACTCGCTGCGTTTGACTTCCCCTTTCTTCATTGTTCCCAAATCAAGCACCAAACTCTTCATTCCCAATACGCCTACTTCCACAGGGAATTTGTTTACAGGTTTGGCTTGTTTCGGAATAACCTCACCTTTGATATACACTTTTACCGTAGGTTCTTTGGCATTCGAAGTGATGGTAACGGTTTTTTGGAAGCGTCCGGGGCGTCCATTCGGATTATAAGTTACGGTGATTACACCAGTCTGACCTGGCTCTACAGGTTCTTTGGTCCATTTAGGAGTGGTGCAACCGCAACTGGCACGAACGTTGCTCAGTACAAGCGGAGCCATTCCTTCGTTTTTGAATGCGAAGTCGACGGACACACGACCGTCTTCTTCATGAATCTTGCCAAAATCATGCTCGGTTTTTTCGAATGTAATAACCGGGTCTTGGCCCATCATGGCTACTGCTACAAGAGCCATGCAGAGAGTACTGAAAATCTTTTTCATTTTTATTCAATTTGTTAATAAATTGTATGTTGTTGAGTTATTGTTTTTCTATCTGTACACGTTTGATTTCTTTGATGTCCTTAATCTTTCGGATGGCTTTGAAAAGATCATCCAGTTCTTTGCAGTCATAGACGTATAGTTCCATTCTGCCTTTGAAAATGCCATCTTCACTTGTGACATGCATTGTGCGGATATTGATGTGGAAATCCGTTGTGATGGCTTGTAGAACTCGTATGAACACGCCGAACTTGTCTATTCCTTTCAGTTCAATTGTCTCTACAAACGATTTCACACGATGCGTGTTCCATGTCGCAGAATAGATACGTTTGCCGTAACTTGTTTTCAGCAGAGTTGCTTCGGAACAATCAATCTTGTGAATGTGCATTTTGCCGTTTTCGTCCAGATAACCCAATACCTCGTCTCCTGGAATGGGATGACAGCAGTCGCTCAGCAAGTACTCTTTACCCAAGTTCTCGTCTGTCAGAACAATCTTGTGTGCACCTTTCTTGGGCTTTACTATCTCCTTGTTAACGTTTTCATTAGACTTGGGACTTTCTGTTTTTTCTTCTCTCCTTCCTATAAAAGGAATATAGGATAACAATCCCCGTCTTGGGAAAACAATTTCATGGATGTCATCGAGTCGTATTGCGCCTTGTCCAACCTCAAGAAACAACTCTGACGGCTGTGTCAGTTGATAGTGATTCAATAATCGTGCCAAAGCCAAATCATGATTGGCTGCCAGGTCTTTGTCCATAGCAATAGCGTCTTCCACTAATTTCTCGCCGTGCTTGGTATATTTGCGTTCTTCTTTGCGGAAATACTGGTTCAAGCCGTTTCGGGCTTTGGCGGTTGTGACCATTTCGAGCCATTCTTTCTGTGGGTGTTGGCTGTTGGAGGTCAATATTTCTATCTGGTCGCCGCCTTTGAGACGATAGGATAGGGGAACCAGAGTGTGGTTTACTTTTGCACCGATACAATGTTCGCCCAATTCGGAGTGTAGCAGGAAGGCAAAATCCAGAGCGGTCGAGCCTAATGGCATTGTTTTAATATCGCCTTTCGGCGTAAAAACGAACACCTCTTGGGCGAATAGGTTCAGCTTGAATGTGCCGAGGAACTCCATAGCGTCTTTCTCCGGATGTGCGAGTATGTCTTTTATTTCACGCAACCACTTGTCCAACTCTGACTCATCGGATACGCCGGTTTTGTATTTCCAGTGTGCGGCATAGCCATGTTCAGCTATCTCGTGCATTCGGTCCGTACGGATTTGGACCTCTACCCATTCTCCGTGAGTACCCATTACTGTTACATGCAGCGCCTCGTAACCGTTGGATTTTGGTGTAGAGATCCAGTCACGGATACGCTCCGGATGCGGACGGTAAATCTCCGTGATGGCTGAGTAAATCATCCAGCATTGGTCTTTCTCGCTCATCGACTCGTTCGGGGTGAAGATGATGCGTACTGCCATCAGGTCATATACATCGTCAAACGAACATTGCTGACGTACCATCTTTTTCCATATCGAATAGACAGTTTTGATGCGGGCTTTGAGGGTAAATGTGTAGCCCATGCTCGTCAGACGTTCACGGATAGGTTTCGCAAATTGTTCGAAACTTTCCAATTGGGACTCTTTAACCTGTTCCAGCTTGTTATGAATGTCCTGCCATGTGTCCGGATGCTCGTATTTGAAACTCAAATCCTCTAATTCGGTCTTGATGGGGAAAAGGCCCAATCGGTGAGCCAGCGGTGCATAGATGTATTGTGTTTCACCGGCTATTTTGTATTGTTTGTCCTTCGGCTGAGCGCCCAAAGTGCGCATATTATGCAAACGGTCGGCTATTTTGATTAGCACTACGCGGATATCATCGCTGATGGTCAGTAGCAGTTTGCGGAAATTCTCCGCTTGCTCGCTGGCTTGGTCGCCGAACACTCCGCCGCTGATCTTTGTCAACCCTCCCACTATCTGCGCAATCTTATCGCCGAACAGCCCTGCTATGTCTTCCACGGTGTAATC
The DNA here is from genome assembly GCA_900319995.1 of uncultured Bacteroidales bacterium. Taxonomy (GTDB): domain Bacteria; phylum Bacteroidota; class Bacteroidia; order Bacteroidales; family Paludibacteraceae; genus Colicola. The sequence goes on along the minus strand of ONQO01000091.1, from coordinate 9,733 downwards.
TGTATCTTCCACTACATCGTGCAGCAATGCCGAGCATATGCTGGTACTGCCTAATCCTATTTCTCTGACGCAAATGCGCGCAACAGCCAACGGGTGCATAATATAAGGTTCGCCGCTCAAACGACGTACCCCATAATGGGCTTTGTGAGCAAAATTGAATGCATGTGTGATAATCTCCACCTTTTGACGGTGGGGAGTATGCGCATAATCCTCTAACAGCAAGTTGAACTCGCGTTGGATCATTTGCTCTTCAGCCTCTGTAAATTCGCTCTTTTGCATAACTAATTCTTGCTCTATGAGGTGTGGACTGCGTTGAGGTAATCTGTCTCTTTGGGACACCTTTATTGTATAAATAGTCAAAATATCGTGCAAAGGTACGAAAAAAAAATCATATACGCAAGCATGCGCGCGTTTTTTATGTTTTTTTTGCATTATTAGACGCAAATACAGAAATAAAATTTCAAAAAATGCACGTATGTTTGCATATTTGGCAAAGTTTTTGTACCTTTGTAGCCGATTTTAATTTTGGCTTGCTATGCGGAAATACCTGTATATATTTTTAGCACTCTTTTTTTGCTTATCAGTTACGGCGGATGAGCAATTCACGTTGGTGCTTGATCCGGGGCATGGAGGCAAAGACCCCGGGGCGGTCGGAAAGTTCTCTAAGGAAAAGGATTTAAACCTCAAACTGGCGCTCGAAGTGGGCAAACTCATCGAAGAGAAATATCCGGACGTAAAAGTGGTTTACACGCGTTCTACGGATGTCTTTATCCCTTTGCAGGAACGTTCGGATATTGCCAACAAAGCCAATGCTGATCTCTTTATCTCTATTCATACCAACTCTTCAGAATCCAAATCACCATGTGGCGTGGAGACCTTTATTCTTGGAACCGACAAAATGGAGAAAAACCTTGATGTTGCTATGCGTGAGAATGCGGTTATGAAACTGGAGGCGGATTATAAAACAACCTATCAGGGCTTTGACCCCAACTCTATTGACTCCTACATCATGTTCGAGTTGATGCAGAATAGCTATATGGAGCAGTCGCTTCAGTTTGCCGAACAGGTGCAAAAGCGCTTTGTGGGACATTTGAACCGCGAGGACAGAGGGGTAAGGCAGGCTGCCTTTTGGGTCCTTCTCAAAACGGCTTGTCCTTCTATCCTCTTTGAGATGGGATTTATCTCTAATCCCGAGGAAGAACGTTTCCTTAATCAGCCGGCTTCTATTGCCCAAATGGCGAACGCACTCGTCAACGCTTTCGGGGCTTACACCCACAAACAAGCTGTAAAAAAAGAAGGAACGGTTGCTCCTGAAAATCAGGAAAAACTCGCGAAAGAGAGCCGCGATAACACGAATAAATCCAGCTCACAGGATACACACAAGAAACAAACCTATTATGCAATCCAGATATGCGCAGCTAAGACGCATCTTAGTCCATCTGACCCAAAACTGAAAGGACAGAAATGCGATACGATCCATGTAGGGGAATGGATCAAGTATTATACGGCTGCCAATACAAATCGTGCCAAAGTGGCGGAGAAACTGCCCAGGTTCAAAAAGAATTTCCCTGATTGTTGGATTATATCGTTTGAAAGATAAATTGAAAGCAAAAAAATAATGAAACATGCTCGTGAAATAAAAGTGGGAATACTGGCGGCTATTTGCTTGTTCCTTCTTTTCTTTGGATTTAATTTTCTCAAAGGGGTGAATATCTTTTCGCCTACTAATGCTTATCACGGTTCCTTCTGTCATCTTCACGGACTGGAAGAGCAAGCCGCAGTTTATATCCGTGGGCATAGAGTTGGGCAAGTGGACGCTATTCATTATGATTTTACACATGACAGCTCCTTCACCGTCGATATTTCCGTTAACAAAGACATCGTTTTGCCGCAGGGTACACACATGGCACTCGTTTCTGACGGATTGCTGGGTGGAATGGCGATCGAACTCCAAATGCCTGTGGCTCAGAGTGATACTGATGAGAAAGAACGTCCTCTTGCTGTGAACAAGTCTATTGAGCCTATTGCGCATGGTGCATTCCTTCCTACCTCTTACGTTCCGGGGCTGATGGAGTCTGTTCAGAATGAACTACTCGCACATATTGATGAGGCGGTGCAAAATATCGATTCGCTCGTAGCAGCTTTGCAAAAACAACTGGAGGGTGACCATATCAAACGTTCTCTTGTGAATGTGGAGCGTGTCTCCGGGGACTTGACGACTGTTTCCTCCAACCTTAAACGGCTGATGAACAATCAGGTACCCACTATCGTCAAAACGGCTGATACAGTTGTCTCCAATCTTAACCATTTTGTGGCAGATATACGCGAGATTGATTTCAAAGCTACTGTGGCGCGAGTGGATACGGCGTTGGATAATGCCAATAACGTCATCGCTCAAATAGGCTCTCAAGACGGAACTCTCGGACAGTTGCTCTACAATAAATCACTCTATAAACATATTGATGCAACAGTAGTGTCTGCCGATTCGCTTTTAAGCGATATAAAGGCGCATCCTAAACGCTATGTGCATTTCTCTGTCTTTGGAAAAAAGGACAAATAAATGATGCGTTTTTCTGTGAAACATCTGTTCCCCAATTTGTAGGTTTTCTAAATTGTATTTATTTTTGCCTTTGCGTAAAGTGTCGAAAAATCGCGCTTTACGCATTTTTTTTAAATAAAAATTTATATCCCTATTGCATATTTTAAACCTCTTATAAATCAGTAGGTTATATGTTGAAAAAGTGCCTAATTTGTTGATTTTCTTGTGTTTCGTTGTAACTGTCTTAAAATGGGTTAGTTACGGAGATGTGTAAAACATCTGCCGGAAACCTAATTTGTGCAATTCAAAAAAAAGCAGTACCTTTGCACTCGATTTCGCGTAAAAATGACACAGTCACTTCAACAACAATGGGCTCAGTGTCAGACCATTTTGGCTGACAACATGACGAGCAGTGCGTACCAGACATGGTTCGCTCCTATTGTACCTCTTCAGTTCGTTGAGGGAGTACTTGTGTTGCAGGTGAAATCACAGTTCGTAGCAGAGTATATTGAGGAAAATTATATTCCTTTGCTCTCTTCTGCAATCTATCGTGTTTTCGGTCAGGGAACCCGTTTGGAGTATCGTGTCCTCATCGACTCTGCCTCTGGGGCTGCTACTATGCTTCCTTCCGCAGGCGCGCCCGCAAAGCCTGTACCTATTATCAATAATCAGCCTTCCACGATTGATTTTGATTCGCAACTCAATTCACTCTATTCTTTTGATACTTTTGTGGCAGGTGAGCCTAATAAACTCGCACGTACGGCGGGACTCGCCATCGCCAAACAGCCCGGATATACAGCCTTCAACCCTCTCTTTATCTATGGAGGCAGCGGAGTGGGGAAAACGCACCTCGCTAATGCGATTGGGCTTCAGGTTAAAGCACTGCATCCGCAAGCACGCGTGCTTTACGTAAGCGCTAATACTTTTAAATTGCAATATCAAGACGCTACCAAATGTAACCGAATCCCTGACTTCTTGAATTTCTATCAAGCTATTGACGTGCTCATTGTGGATGATATTCAGTATTTCGCAGGACTAAAGGGTACACAGGACACTTTCTTCCATATATTTAACTATCTCCAGCAGAGCAGAAAACAGCTTATCCTTACTTCGGATAGACCGCCTGTTGAACTTAAAGATATTGAGGAACGGCTGCTTACACGATTCAAATGGGGACTGTCTGCTGAAATTCTCAAACCTGATTATCAGTTGCGCAAGGATATTCTCCTCAGCAAAATGCATCGTGACGGTATTCTGCTTCCTGAAAATGTAGTGGATTTTGTCGCCCAGAACGTACGTGATTCGGTTAGAGACCTCGAAGGTATCCTTGCCTCTCTACTCGCACATTCAACTCTGACAAACAAGGAAATTGACCTTGAATTGGCGGAGCAAGTAGTGAGCCGAATCGTTACTATTCAGCCCAAGCAGATTACCGTAGACGAGGTAATCACAAAAGTGGCGAAGCACTACAGTCTGACTGAAAAAGCGATTGTTGCACAAAACCGTTCCAGAGAAATAACGCATGCCCGTCACGTCGCCATTTATTTGAGCAAGCAATTGACCAATTCGTCGCTATCGGAGATTGGCTACAAGATGGGACGGCGTACACACGCTACTGTCTTGCATTCCCTTACGCTTATCAAAGAGCAGATGGAGTTTGATCCTGTTTTGAGACAGCAATTGCATCAGCTCGAGTCGGCGTTGACACATTGACAACTATCAAATTTCCATTGAACAAATGATATTGAGCAAGGAACAGCGGATAGGAGCTTCAATACTATTCGCAGTGGCTTTCGCTGCATGGATAGGAGTTGCTATTTGGCCGAGCAGGCAAGGTCGTCCGAACCTACCGGAGCCTCCAGAACAGAAAAGACAACGCACTTGGGAGGAACGTAAAGACTCTATGAGGCGTGCCGATTCGTTGAGATACGTACAATGGGCTGCTGAAAGAGAACTTCGTTATGACTCGTTCCGCTTGGCTGATTCGTTGCGCAGAGTGGAATGGAAAGAGAGCCGGAAAGCACAATACGATTCCTTCCGTTTGGAAGATTCACTCTGGCGTGATTCGGTTGGATGGATATATATCAAACACGAGAAGAGGGATACCATCCTCGACCTTAACAGATGCGACACTTCTGATCTTCAGTTGATTCGTGGCATCGGGCATTACACCGCTGTGCAGATTATACGCTATCGAGAGCAGTTAGGCGGATTCTACAGTACAGAACAACTGAAAGACGAGTTTTTTTCTAAATTACGTTTGGATACTTTGGGCGAACATTTTACCGTTGATCCCGCAGATATTGAGAAGATTCCGGTGAACAGTTGTTCCATCCAGCAGTTACAACAGCATCCGTATCTGCGCTATGAGCAGGCAAAAGCCATTTATTCACTTCGACGCAAAAAGCTTCGTTTGGACTCTCCGGAGGATTTGCTTCTCCTACCTGAATTAACACCCGATGATGTAAAAAGGGACTTTTCCCAATTTAGGTTGACTCGTAGAGAGAGTTTTTGTACTGAAAGAGTTGACTTCAATCTTAAAATATTGACTCTTTCCTAAGTTAGTTGACTCATAGCAGAAAGTGACTGATGAAGGAACGGTTTATTTTGTTTTTTCTAATCAACAATAGCTGGGAAACATTAAAATTTTAACTATAATTTGTTTATTCGGATTATTTTTTGTACCTTTGCGGCAAATTTAGTATTTTAACCATATGGAACGTGAATTTATATTGATTAACATAATCGGATTTGACAAACCGGGTGTGACATCCGCCGTGACGGACGTGTTGGGCAAGTACGGTGCGTTTGTGCAGGATATAGGTCAGTCCAACCTGCATCATCAGTTGAACCTGAGTATTCTGATACGCGTGGATGACGCGCGTACGAGCGGCGAGATGATCAAAGAAGTGCTCTTCTGCTGCTCACGGCTGGAGATGATTGTGCGTTTTACGCCGTTGAGCGAGGAGGAATACGCCGCTTGGGTCGGTCGTCAGGAGCAAGAACGCTATGTGGTGACGCTTTTGGCACGCGAATTGAATGCGCGGCATATAGCACGCGTGACGGCATTGCTCGCCGGCAGAGAACTCAATATTGACAATATTCTACGTCTAAGTGATCGTCCAAGCGTAGATGTACCCGTGGAGAAGCGGCATAGTTGCATCGAGTTTTCGTTACGTGGAAACCTGCCGGACAGGGAAGCGCTGCAAAAGGAACTGTTAGAGGTGTCGCGCGAAGAAGGAATAGATATTTCGTTCCAGAAAGACGATATGTTCCGCCGCAACAGACGGTTGATTTGCGTGGATATGGACTCGACGTTCATCCAGACGGAGGTGATAGACGAGTTGGCGATGCGTGCAGGCGTAGGCGACGAGGTGAAGGCTATTACCCTGTCGGCGATGCGCGGCGAGATTGATTTCAAGGAGAGTTTTACGCGGCGCGTAGCGTTGCTGAAGGGTTTGGACGTGAGTGTCCAACAGGATATCATCGACCATCTACCCATTACGGAAGGCGCCGACCGTTTGTTCGGTATTCTCAAAAAATGCGGCTTCAAGATAGCCATTCTGTCCGGCGGATTCACGTTCGTGGGCAAGTACCTGCAACAACGTTTCGGCGTGGATTACGTGTATGCGAACGAGTTGGAAGTGGAAAACGGCAAGTTCACCGGCAGGCATTTGGGCGACATCGTAGATGCCAAACGCAAGGCGGAACTGCTGGAACTGATAGCCCAAGTGGAGCATATCGATCTGGCACAGGTCATTGCAGTAGGCGACGGAGCCAATGACTTGAACATGCTCGGCAAGGCAGGCTTAGGCATAGCTTTCCATGCTAAGCCGAAAGTGAAAGAGAACGCACAACAAGCTATCTCAACAGTTGGTTTGGACGGAATTTTGTACTTCCTCGGATTCAAGGACGCGTTTCTTAAATAACAGTTTCTTTCGGGCGTAGAACAAAGCGCAAGCAAGCATAAAGTACCCCCCTGTGAGTATCCATAGGGCTATGTACTCTGTTCCGGTAACGGAAAGGGAAGCTCCCATGGAATTGATATGAATAAAACCGTGTGCCCCAAAAGTATAGGGAATAGTATAGGAGAGATAACGCCAGGCGTCCGGAATCATCTCTTTCGGCCAAGATATACCCGCCATAAACAGGAAGATGAGTGACGAGGAAATCAAGAGTACCAAACCGGATTCACGGTTACGGATAAATATACTTACACACATGGAGAAGAAAATGACAGCAAGGATATAAGGCACTATGAATAGCAAAATATCTCCTATGGAGCCGATATGAGGAATATCAAACAAACGCGGGAAAAATCCCAACAGTATTGCAGCGAGAGCATAGTAAATCAGGAAATATGCTATCGACCGTCCGACAAGCGAGCGGATGGAATACTGGTCTATATTCTCCTCCCGTGCTGTGCCGCTGAGCATGCAGATGCCGAAGAATAGCGTCTGATGCAAAATGAGCATAAGAACAGCTGGGATGAGGAAAGAACCATATCCGCCGGTGGGTGTAAATAGCGCCGTTTCTGTGTATGGAGCATCCTGAACAAGCGCCCAGGCAAATTCCTTATCATACCCCATTTGTTCATATCTGTCTATCTGGATATTACGCATGGATTCAAGCATCACCTGATTACAAGAGAGATATATCGCCTTCATATACAGGAATGAAGACATATCGCAGTAAAGCGAAATATGTGCCTGGCCGAGCGGATCCGCCAACTGGCGCGCATAATCACGGGGGAAATAGATGATACCATGTACTTTCTGATTACGCAGAAGTTGTTCCGCTTCCACCATAGATGCGCAAGTGTACGCCAACTTGATATCCGGCGACGCGTTCCATTGATGGAGAAAGTCGCGACTCTCCGGACTATTGCTCAAATCAACAACCGCCACCGGTACATTGGTGATTTGCTCGTTCCAATAGATTGCTTTGTAGAGCAGCGGATACACAAGCGTGGCAACAATGAAGATTACTGTCACTCCTGGGTCACGGAAAATGCGCTTCAACTCATTCACAAAAGCCGTTAATATAGGATATTTATCATCTTTCATCTTTTTCACCTTTCATCTTATTTAAGCGGATAATTCCAGTACACAAGTGCTCTATGGAGACGCGGAGAAACACATAGCGCAGCGACCATGAAAAGCGTAAGCGCCATCATATGCGGAATACTGTTTTCAACAGGTGCTGCCATGAGGGCTTCGTTTACATAAATCAGGTAATAATGACGCAAAGGCTCCATGTATGAAAGCGCTTTAACCGGTGCCAGCATTGACATTTGCGGATAGGTAAAGCCCGATAGCGAAAAACCAAGCATGGAGTACAAGGCTCCTATAGACAGGGCATCACGCAATGTCGGAAGCAAACCTATGAGGAAAATACCCAACGCCTCCATCGCAAAGATAAATAACAAAAGCCCGAACATGAGTCTCACTGTACTGCCATATACCGGGAAGCCCGCAAAACGATACAGGATAAGATGGCAGCCGATACCCAGCACAAGATAAATAACTGTGTAAGGAATCAGTTTGCCTATCATGGCAACGGTATAGTTACCTCCGGCGGCCCTAAGCCATGCATGTGACGTACGCATTTTGAGTTCAAAACCGATAGCAAAAATGGTAAGCATCAGACAGATGAGGCCGAGAATACCGGGAAGAATAGTACTGACCAGATAAACCGAATAATTGCCCCATGGATTTGCTACCATATGCCCTTCAATGGCAAGCGGCTGAATACGACGCATTATGACATCGTCCGGCAATCCTTTCTTGCGCAGCACTTCACGTTGGAAAGCACCGGAAGTGAGATTTACCATTGTCAGCATCTGTTTGTACGCTGTATTGCCACCTACGGTATAGGAATTAGTGACGTAGAAATCCAGCCGGGGACGTTTAAAGGCAACAAGGTCACTATAAAAACCTTCCCTGATGAGGAAGATACCATATATTTTGCCCTGCTGCATAGCCTTACGAGCTTCGGAATAGGAGTTGGTAATGAGTTGGATATCGACCGATGGCGTTGCCTGCATCTCATGTATCAACCGTCGCGAGATAGATGTCTGGTCCAAATCCACCACTGCTACCGGCATATTCTCCGCCGTTCCACCGCGCATAAGAGTCAGGAAGAAGAATGTGGAGAGAAGCATTACTCCCACAGAAGCAAACAGATAAAGCGGACGCGCAAACATCATATGCAGCTCACGCCGCATGACACGCCAGATGTTAGAAAAAATGACAAGCATTTTTCAACGAATACTATAAATTATTCTGCTACCAATGCTGTCATACCGGGGCGAAGATTAGGAATCGTGGTTGTGGGACGGCATTTCACATCAAAAGTACGGACGTCGTATCCTCCGTTCTGCTTAGTTGAGCGCCAGGTCGCATAGGTTCCCATGGCTTTTACGTGCGTCACGGTAAGAGGATACCTGACATCGCTACCAAGCGCCGGAATCGTCACTTGTACCACTGATCCTACCGGAAATTTGAACAGCATATCTTCGCGCACAGAGAACGTGAACCACACATCAGAGAGGTCCACGATAGACATGACGGGACTTCCTTGACCTACCAGTTCACCCACTTTGGGAAATAACTCATTCACTTCTCCGTCACAAGGCGACAAGAGATATCGCTCGGCTTCTGCTGCCGCTACTTCTTTGAGGATACCATCCACTCTCGCCACCTGTGCTTCTGCTGCTGCTTTGTCTTCTTTACGCGCACCGGCCAATGCCATCTCATATTGGCTTTTCGCCGCTTTGACGGTAGCAGAAGCAGCTTTGTACTCCGCCTCCACTTCATCGCGCTTCTGAGCGCTGACAACTCCTTTCTCGAACAGCCGTTGCACCCGTTCATAACTTTTGCGGTATATCTCCTCTCCTGCCAGTGCTTTCTGATATAACTCATATGCGCCGGTTATTTGCTCGCGTTGGGCGCCGTTCTTAGCCTTCTGGTTCACTGCCTCTGCCATCTCTCGTGCTGCCATTGCCTGCTCTTTCTTCGCTTCCACTTCCGGAGAATAAATCACGACGAGCGTATCTCCTTTCTTGACGTGTTCTCCCTCCTCATATAGATACATCTCAATTCTGCCGGGCACTTTGCCTGACACGCGATATTCCGCTGCTTCCGCTTCTCCTTGGATAAGCGTCTTTTCGGGTCTAAGAGCAAGAATGCCAAC
>ONQO01000085.1:13748-22538 GCA_900319995.1 uncultured Bacteroidales bacterium | reverse complement strand
TGTTGTGACAAAATCACACCCGCATGTGCAAATAAATCATAGTATAAAATATTTAAAAAGAAATAGAATTATGGCAAGTGACAAACAGAGCGGTTTGATGTTCAATGCACTCACCGCAGGAAGTAAGATTGTAGGTAATATTACCGCAGACAGCGATTTTCGGATTGACGGTTTGATTGAAGGCGAACTGAACTGTAGCGGTAAAGTAGTTGTAGGCGAAGCAGGTCGCGTAAAAGGCACTATCAGTTGCCAGAACGCAGAGATAATGGGTTTGGTCGAAGGCAAAATCAATTGCAGCCAGCAGTTGTCTCTACGTGCAAGTTGCAAAATCAACGGAGATGTATTCACCAAGACACTCATCGTTGAGCCCGGCGCTCTCTTCAACGGCACCTGCTCTATGGGAGCAAAGACTCCGGAGCCGGTTAAAAAATAAGACCAAAGTGGTAATGTTCTTTTGAATTGTTAAATAAAAATGCGAATCAAACCATTTCGCGGTATTCGGCCGCCAAAAGACTTAGTTGAGCAAGTCAGTAGCCGCCCATATGACGTGCTTAATTCCGAAGAAGCACGTGCTGAAGCGGCATGTAACGAGAAATCACTCTATCATATCATCAAACCCGAAATCAATTTCGCGCCAGGAACAGATGAGCATGATCCGCGTGTCTATGACGCTGCGGTAGAGCAATTCAAGTTATTCAAAGAGAAAGGATGGCTTGTGCAAGATACCGAAGAGAAATACTATGTCTATGCACAGACCATCTTGGAGAAAGGCAAAGGTTTGGAGAATGCGACCGGAGCGGTTTTATCTGGAGAGAAGGAAAAGACGCAATATGGTTTGGTTGTTGGCGCGTGGGTGGATGATTATTTAGAAGGTCGGATCAAGAAGCATGAGTTGACACGGCGTGATAAAGAAGAAGACCGAATGAAACATGTGCGTGTGCTGAATGCGAACATGGAACCGGTTTTCTTTGCTTATCCGCATCGGGATGACTTGGACGCGATTGTAGCAGAAGTGACCAAAGGGGAGCCGGAGTATGATTTTGTGGCGGCGCCGGAAGGATTCCGACACACGTTCTGGATAATCGATAATCCTGCGACCATAAAGAAGATTACAGAGATATTTGCTCAAATTCCGGCGATGTATATCGCGGACGGTCACCACAGGTCAGCTGCCGCCGCCAGAGTCGGCGCAGAGCTGAAAGGACAAAGAGACAAAGCACAAAGTACAAAAGAGCCCGAATATGAGTTCTTTATGGCAGTATGTTTCCCGGATAATCAGTTGAATATCATCGATTACAACCGCGTAGTAAAGGATCTGAACGGTTTGACGGAAGAGGAGTTCCTCAAAGCCCTTGAAGAAGATTTCGAGATATCGGAATATCGGAATATCGAGATATCGAATGACTTATCCGCAGTAAAACCCAAAGGCCTGCATAATTTCAGCCTGTATTTAGGCGGGAAATGGTACTCGCTAACGGCGAAAGAAGGACGATATGATGATGCGGACCCGATAGGCGTACTTGATGTAACGATCTCAAGCAACTTGATTTTGGATAAGATTTTGGGTATTAAGGACCTTAGATCGGACAAACGGATTGATTTCGTGGGCGGTATTCGCGGATTAGGCGAACTACAGCGGCGAGTAGATAGTGGCGAGATGAAGATGGCGTTAGCACTCTACCCGGTTACGATGCAACAGATCATCGACATCGCTGACAGCGGAAATATTATGCCTCCAAAGACCACATGGTTCGAGCCGAAGTTGAGATCAGGATTAGTAATTCATGAATTGGAATAAATATCGCAATACCGAAATATCGCTATACCGATATGTCGAGATGAAGAAAGAAATTATTTTCATATTAGTGGCAATGCTGACCCTAACCGGTTGTAGCGTTCAGCAACGTATCAAACGAGCGGACAAGAAATTTGCCATAGGCGAGTACTATACAGCTGCAGATCTTTACAAGTCCAGTTACAGCCGTTTATCCACGAAAAAAGACCGTGCGTTGAAAGGCTATGTGGCTTATCAGCAGGGCGAATGTTATCGTTTGATTAATAATCCCCGTTCTGCCAATTGCTACCAAAGCGCACTTCGTTGCAAGTATCAGTTACAGGACTCAACCGTGTTCCTTCATGCTGCACAAGTACTGCAATATCAAGGCAAGTACAAAGATGCCGCCAAGTATTATGATTCCTATTTAGAAGCCCATCCGGACAACTATGTTGCAAAAGCAGGAAAGTACGCCTGTTCAAAAATAGAAGAATGGAAACGCGAGGCAAGCAGATACAAGATCAGCGAAGCGAAGGAGTTTAATCAGAAACGAACAAGTAACTTCGCACCTATGTTCATAGGCGATCAGTCGGACGCTCTAATGTTCACTTCAAACCGTCAGGAAAAGCCGAAAGGCAGTACTAAGAAGTTACAACGGCCGAGCAATGTAACCGGACAGCAATTATTCCAATTATACCAAACCCGCAAGAACGCAGCAGGAGAATGGGAAGAGATTGAGTTGGCTGAAGGTTTGTATAGCGAACAAGAAGATACTCAAAAGAGCGATTCCACAGGTGGAAAGAGTGCCGGAACGGCAGAATTGGGAGTTTGTTCTTTCTCCAAAGACGGAAGAACAATGCTTTTTACCTACTCAAAACCCGTTAACGGACAGGATCTCGGTGCCAAAATATACCGTAGTGAACGTGCAAGTGGCGAATGGGGAGAAGCACAGGAAGTCAAACTATTCCCCGACAGTTCAATTACCGTAGGTCACCCAGCACTCAATACAACAGGCGACACACTCTATTTCGTGAGTGATGCCGAAGGTGGTGAAGGAGGAAAAGACATTTGGATGGCAGAGTTGGATGGCAACGAATGGGTGAATGCTCAGCCATTAGGAGCAGGAATTAACACATCCGCCGATGAGATGTACCCCTATGTTCATGAAAACGGGACACTCTATTTTGCATCCAACGGACATCCCGGATATGGTGGCTTGGATATTTTTAAAGCAACTCGTGACACGACCAATAAAGATTCTGTTGTTTGGATTCTGTATAACATGGGAAGTCCAATCAACGGCGCAGGAGATGATTTCGGAATCACTTTCGCCGGAAACTCGCAGGACGGTTTTTTCTCATCCAACCGAAATGACAAGAAAGGATATGACAAGATATACCGTTTCCTGTTACCGGAAATGGAATTCTTCGTTGAAGGAATTGTTAATGACGAGCAGGGCAATCCTATATCAGATGCCAAACTGCGTATCGTAGGCTCAGATGGAACCAACAGTAAAGTGAATGCACGACGAGATGGAACATATAAAATCAAACTGGCGAAAGATGTCAAATATGCGATGCTCGTTACTGCTCGCGGTTATTTGAACGACAAGGCACAATGGCATACGAAAGAGTTAAAAGACAGCAAGACATACACGATGAATTTTGCCCTCAGTCCTGTTAGCCGACCTGTTAAGATGGAGAATATCTTTTATGAGTTCGGACGTTGGGAACTAACACCGGCATCTGAAACAGAATTGCTGAAACTGGTCAAACTGTTGCAGGACAATCCTAACATAACCATCGAGTTGTCGGCTCACACGGATATGATAGGCAACGAGGAATTCAATAATGAGTTGTCGCAAAAACGTGCACAAAGTTGTTGCGATTTTCTGGTGGCACACGGCATAGAAAAAGAACGCCTGACTCCGGTGGGATATGGTAAGTCAAAGCCTGTCGTTGCAGATAAAGCTATCAACAAACAATATCCTTTTATCCCTGTTGACCAGGAACTTAATGAAACATTCATTAATACGCTGCCAACAGATAAACAGGATGCATGTAACCAAATCAACCGTCGTACGGAGTTCAAAGTAATCAAAACGACGTACAAGTTGTATTAATGTAGTTTACGTGGTTTGCGTAGATTACGAAAAATACGCGAAGCAGTAATACGAAAATAACGCGAAGCAATGAAACAATATTTGGATTTGTGCAAAAGAGTGCTGGAGGAAGGCACCGTGAAACATGACCGGACAGGAACAGGTACGATCTCTGTTTTCGGACATCAGATGCGTTTTAAGATGGAGAATGGTTTTCCATTACTGACGACCAAGAAACTGCATCTGAAATCCATCATCTATGAGTTGCTGTGGTTCCTTCAAGGCGATACGAACGTGAAGTATTTGCAGGAACACGGCGTGCGCATTTGGAATGAATGGGCGGATGAGAATGGTGAGTTGGGTCCTGTCTATGGGCATCAATGGAGAAGTTGGCCCGATTATAACGGCGGTACGATTGATCAGATTGCCAATATCGTGGAGATGATCAAGAAGAATCCCGACAGCCGCCGGATGATGGTGAGCGCGTGGAATGTGGCGGAAGTGGAGAAAATGGCGTTGCCGCCTTGTCATTGCCTGTTTCAGTTCTATGTAGCGGACGGAAAACTGAGTCTGCAACTCTATCAACGGAGTGCGGATATTTTTCTCGGCGTGCCGTTTAATATTGCTTCATATGCCTTACTGCTCCAGATGATGGCACAAGTAACGGGACTCCAATGCGGAGATTTCGTACACACGCTCGGCGATGCACACATCTATTTGAACCATTTGGAGCAAGTAAAACTGCAACTGACACGTGAGCCGCGGGCTTTGCCGAAGATGATCATCAATCCCGAGGTGAAGGACTTGTTCGGTTTCCAATACGAAGATTTTCAATTAGAGGGATATGACCCGCATCCCCACATTGCGGGCGTTGTAAGTGTATGATAAGTATTATAGTAGCCATCGCAGAGAATTATGCCATCGGGAAGAAAGGTGATTTGCTGTGTCATCTGCCGGCGGACTTGAAACATTTCAAGGAGATCACAAGCGGCAAGACCGTGCTCATGGGTGAGCGGACATTCTATTCGCTGCCCAAACATCCGCTGCCAAACCGGCGGAACATCGTGCTGACCGATGTGCAAGGCAAGACTTTTGAAGGCGCCGAAGCCGTTTATTCGCTTGAAGAGTTATGCGCCAAAGTGCAAGGCGAAGAAGAAGCCTTTGTTATTGGCGGCGGAATGGTTTACCGGCAGATGATGCCGATAGCGGATAAGTTATATATCACGCATATTCATCATAGCTGGGAAGACGCAGACACGTTCTTCCCCGAGATCAAAGAGGACGAATGGAAATTGATCAGTTCCGAGAAACACCAAGCAGACGAAAAGAACCCGTATGACTTTACCTTTTGCACATATAATAGGCGGTAACACAAACATCAGCGAGCGGCAAGTGGATGCCGTGCTGACTTTGCTGGACGAAGGAGCGACGATTCCTTTTATTGCGCGATACCGAAAAGAGAAAACAGGCAGTCTGGACGAAGTGCAGATTGCGGCTATTCAGGCGCAATACGGTAAGTTGCAGGAATTAGCCAAACGCAAAGAGACCATCTATGCGCGGTTGGATGAATTAGGTAATGAAGATAAGGAATTGCGCGCGCGTATAGCGGATTGTTGGGATGCTACGGAATTAGAGGATATCTATCTGCCGTACAAACCGCACAGGAAGACACGTGCCGATGTGGCAATAGAGAAAGGATTGTTACCTCTGGCGGAAGAGATTCTCAAACAACGTCCGATGAAACTGCCGGATGAGGAGTCGCTGCAAGGCGCACGGGACATTATAGCACAGCGGATTGCGGAAGACGAGAAGAGCAGAAATGCTATCCGGCGCGAGTTCAGTTATACCGCTATGCTGAGCTGCAAGGCGGTGAAGACCAAATGTGACAGCCCCGAGGCACAGAACTACAAGGATTATTTTGATTTCAAGTGCCCGCTCAAACATATCAAGAGCCATCAGTTATTGGCTATTCGTCGCGCGGAGAGCGAAGGATTTCTGCGTGTCGATATTTCGCCGGACACGGAGAAAGCGTTAGATAAATTAGCGAACATGTGGTTGCGGGCGAATAACGACACGGCTTATCAAGTGGAGCTGGCGATGGAGGACGGTTATAAACGGCTTCTTAAACCGGCTATCGAGACGGAGTTTGCGGCGCTCTCCAAAGAGAAAGCGGACGAAGAGGCTATTCGCGTCTTTGCGGATAACTTACGGCAGTTGTTATTAGGTGCGCCATTAGGTCAGAAACGTGTGTTGGCTCTTGACCCGGGTTTCCGGACAGGCTGCAAGACCGTGGTTCTGAATGAGCAAGGGGATTTGTTGATGCACGATGTGGTTTTTCTACATAACCTGCAAAGCACGCAGAAACTGCGAGAGTTGATAGAGAAATACAAGATCGAAGCCATCGCTATCGGCAACGGAACAGCAAGCCGCGAATGTGAAGAAATGGCACGTCAAACAATCAGCCATCTGCCATCAGAAACCAGACCGCAGGTTTTTGTCGTGAGTGAGGCCGGGGCATCGGTGTATAGCGCGAGTAAGATTGCACGGGATGAGTTTCCCGATGAGGATGTGACCGTGCGCGGAGCGGTAAGTATCGGAAGGCGGTTGATAGACCCGCTCGCGGAGTTGGTGAAGATTGAACCCAAATCCATCGGTGTCGGGCAATACCAGCACGACGTGGATCAAACCGAGTTACGCGAGAGTTTGCAGCAGACCGTGGAAAGCGTGGTCAATTATGTGGGAGTAGATGTCAATACCGCGAGCAAACACCTGCTGACCTATATTTCCGGTTTTGGACCGATGTTAGCGCAGAATATCGTGGATTATCGTGCGGAACACGGGGCTTTCGGGAGCCGCAAAGAGTTGCTGAAAGTGCCGAAATTAGGTGCTAAGACTTTTGAACAGGCAGCTGGATTCTTGCGATTGAAAGGTGCTAATCCGTTGGATAATAGCGCTGTACACCCCGAGAGTTACGGAATCGTGGAGAAGATGGCGAAAGATCAGAAATGCTCCGTGGCGGATCTGATTGCCAAGAAAGAGTTGCGGGATCAGATAGATTTGAGTAAATACGTAACCGCAGAAGTGGGACTCCCTACTCTAACAGACATTATGAAAGAGTTGGCACAACCCGGACGTGATCCTCGCGGCGAAACAGAAGAGTTTCATTTTGACGAACACGTACACACGATAGACGACCTGCAGGCAGGCATGATTTTGCCGGGCATTGTAACGAATATTAGTGCTTTTGGCGCTTTCGTAGATTTGGGAGTACACAAAGACGGACTCATTCATATCTCCGAAATGGCAGACCGACGCGTGACGAACCCGCAGGAAGTGGTCAAACTGCATCAACATGTCAAAGTGCGTGTCGTTGATATTGATCGCGCGCGAGGAAGAATACAATTGAGCCTCAAAGGAATTGCAAATTGTAAATTGTGAAAATTTGGCTTTACCAAATAATCGTTGCCCTTTAGGGCTAAGAATTGTAAATTGTGAATTGTGAATTGTGAATTGTAAATTATGGCAGACGATAAGAAGATTATTTTTTCGATGGTGGGACTGAGTAAGAGTTTTGGTCCCCAAAAACAGGTATTGAAGAATATCTACCTGAGTTTCTTTTATGGCGCGAAGATCGGTATCATCGGTCTGAACGGCGCAGGTAAATCCACCCTGTTGAAGATTATCGCCGGTATTGAGAAAGAGTACCAGGGCGAGGTCGTTTGGTCGCCTGGCTATTCAGTCGGCTACCTCGAGCAAGACCCGAAACTGGATCCGAACAAGACCGTGCGCGAGGTGGTTCAAGAAGGCGTGCAACCGATCATGGACATGTTGAAGGAGTATGACGATATCAACATGGCGTTTGGCGAACCCGACGCGGATTTTGACAAGTTGTTAGCTCGACAAGCCGAGTTGCAGGACAAGTTAGATGCAGCCGACGCATGGAACATCGACCAGAAGTTGGATCGCGCGATGGATGCACTTCGTTGCCCGCCGGATGATGCGAGTGTCACTACCCTTTCTGGAGGTGAACGCCGCCGTGTAGCGCTCTGTCGTCTGTTGCTGCAACAGCCGGATGTGCTGCTCTTGGACGAGCCGACGAACCATTTGGACGCCGAGTCCATCGATTGGTTAGAGCAACACTTGCAGCAGTATGCCGGAACGGTGATCTGTATCACCCACGACCGCTATTTTCTTGATAATGTGGCAGGTTGGATCCTGGAGTTGGACCGCGGAGAAGGTATTCCATGGAAAGGCAATTACTCTTCGTGGCTCGAGCAGAAGACGAACCGCATGGCGCAGGAGGAGAAACAGGCGAGCAAGCGTCGCAAGACCTTGGAGCGCGAGTTGGAGTGGATCCGTATGGCGCCGAAAGCACGTCATGCAAAGCAGAAAGCACGTTTGGAATCATACGACCGCATGTTGAATGAGGAACAGAAAGAGCGCGAGGAGAAACTGGAGATCTTCATTCCGAACGGTCCGCGTTTGGGTAACAAGGTCATTAACGCCGAAGGTGTAGCCAAGTCGTTTGGCGACAGGTTGCTCTTTGAGGACCTCAATTTCATGTTGCCGCCGAACGGTATTGTGGGTGTTATCGGTCCGAACGGAGCCGGTAAGACGACCCTCTTCCGTATGATTATCGGCAGCGAGAAAGCAGACAAAGGTACGTTCTTGGTCGGCGAGACCGTGAAGATCGGTTACGTCGATCAGCAACACGCAGATATAGACCCGAACAAGTCCGTTTTTGAGACCATCAGCGGCGGAACGGAATTTATCCGCGTGGCAGGTCGTGAGATCAATGCACGTGCCTATCTGAGCCGTTTCAACTTCACCGGCGCAGACCAAGAGAAGAAATGCGGTGTGCTCTCCGGAGGTGAGCGAAATAGGCTCCATCTGGCGCTGACCCTCAAATCTGAAG
>ONQO01000085.1:0-13735 GCA_900319995.1 uncultured Bacteroidales bacterium | reverse complement strand
TTGGAGAACTTCGCCGGATGTGCGGTAGTCATCTCACACGACCGCTGGTTCCTCAACCGTATCTGTACGCACATCCTCGCGTACGAAGGTGATGGCAAAGTGTTCTGGTTCGAAGGCAGTTACTCCGAATACGAGGAGAACAAGAAGATGCGTCTGGGCGAAGAAGCCTGCGAGCCGAAACGCGTTCGCTACCGTGGACTAATTGAGAGTTGAGAATTGAGAGTTGAGAATTGTTACGCAGAGTAAGTACATATATTCGGCAGCGGGGATTATTGGTCAAAGACAAACCTGTGTTGGTGGCATTGAGCGGCGGAGCGGATAGCGTGAGCCTGCTCGATGTGCTCGTACGAGCCGGATATACGTGCGTTGCGGCACATTGCAATTTTCATCTGCGGGGCGCAGAGAGTGACCGGGACGAAGCGTTTGTTCGGGATTTGTGCAAGCAGATGAATGTAGAGTTGGAGATCACGGATTTCGACACCTTAAAATACGCGCGTACGCATGAGGTGAGTATTGAGGTTGCGGCACGCGAGTTACGGTATAGATGGTTCGATGAGATGGCACGCAAACATAACTGTCAAGCAGTCTGTGTAGCCCATCATCAGAACGATCAGGCGGAGACTATTTTGCTCAATCTCAAACGCGGAACAGGTATCCGCGGGCTGGCAGGAATGCGACCCATTAGTGCGAACCCCATCGTGCCGGAAAGCGTGCCGATTGTGCGTCCGTTGCTCTGTACAACGAGAGGATATATTGAACATTATTTGAAGGACAAAAGGCACCTCAATTGGGTGACAGACAGCACTAATTCGGACACATCGATTACCCGGAATGCCATCCGCGAACAGCTCAAAAGTTACTCCAAAACGGAGATCGAGCACATGGCTCAAACGGCGGAATACATGCAAGGGTACGTAGATATGATTGAAGGTAAAACGTCACGCGAAGAAGGTATCACACGGCTTTACGAGCAACTTCGCGAATATAATTTCGCAGAAATAGATAAAATTTACGATGCGTTGCAAAAGGGAGAAGGAGGAAAGGTTTTTACCTCCAAGACCCATAAGGCAACTATAAAGAAAGGAAAATTATGCGTCACTTTGGTATCATAGGATTTCCATTATTGCACTCTTTCTCGGCGAAATATTTCAACGAGAAATTTGCAACAGAAAAGATAGAGGCGGAGTACTCGCTCTATCCGATGAAGGAGTTAACGAATGAACGAATGAACGAGTTGCTGGACACATTGGACGGTATGAATGTTACGATGCCGTACAAGCAAGCCATCATTCCGTTTCTGAGGCAGTTGGACGAAACGGCTGAAGCTGTGGGAGCGGTCAATGTGGTTCATAAACGGGTTGGTTACAACACCGATTGTATCGGTTTCATGGAGTCGATCCGGCCGTTATTGAGCAAGAATGACCGCAAAGCTTTGGTACTCGGAACAGGCGGCGCATCAAAGGCTGTTTGTTACGGGCTGAAGAAATTAGGAGTCTCCCCCACTCTTGTTAGCCGTACGCCGAAAGAAGGCATGTTGGGTTACGACCAGTTGACCGAAGAGGTAATGAAGGAATATACGGTGATCGTCAATTGTACGCCGCTCGGTATGACGCCGGAGGAAAACACGTATCCCGCAATCCCGTACGAATGGATTTCGGCACGACATTTGTTGTTCGATTGCGTGTATAACCCCGAAGAGACGCTTTTCCTGCAAAAAGGCAAGGCGCAAGGCGCACGCATCAGAAACGGAATGGAGATGCTCTTCGGACAAGCGAAAGCAGCGTGGGCAATTTGGTCAAATTGACATTTGTCATTTGTGATTTGAAATTTGAAAGATAAAATTAATATGAAACGAATCTTTTTAATGCTCGCAGGAGCAATCATGATTTGCGCATCGTATGCGCAGGTAGTGGAAAAAGGCGAACCCGTACTGGTATATTATTCGCCCAAAACAATGATAAATTTAGAGTTCCATTACACCATTGAGACCCAAGAACCCGGTATCTATTCTGAATATGCAGAAGACATGCTTGGTCTCACCGATTATGTAACAGAAACCAAAACAATTTACCACCTGGCAAATGTTCAAATCGGAACAGCGACTATCGCCGATTATACACGTCCGCACAAAGTAAAAAGCGAAGCAGGAATCCCTTTATTACTTCACATCAACGAGAAAGGATTGTTAGCCGGCTATAACACACCTTTGGTCGAGTCTCCAAAGGCTCAAAAGAAGCACGAGAGTAGCACAAAAGCAGGAGTAAAGTCTAGGATTGTCTCGATGAAGTCTGCTCCTTACCTCGATGATGTCCTGCAAGCCGCCAGTCCGTTAGCGCAAGCAAATGCAGTAGCCAAACAGATTTTCCATATCCGTGAGACCCGGATGTATTTATTGAGCGGCGAAGTAGAACACTCGCCGGCCGATGGCAAAGCGATGAAAGAAGTGCTTGAGGAACTGGACAAGCAGGAACAAGCATTAACCGAGTTGTTTACCGGGAAGAAGACTACGCGCAAAGAGAGCAAATTTGTGCGTATAGATCCGGAAGAGGAGATTCCTAATATGTTCTTTTCAGAAGAGAACGGCTTTACGAACCGAGATAATGTAGATGCCGATTCGATTGTCGTTAAGGTAGCTTTGTATAAACAGGAATATTTTAGTCCGAATACCAAAAAGAGAGGTCGCAAGAAAAAGATGCCGGAAGTGTCACAGATTGTGTATAATCTGCCAGGCAACGGCGACGTAGAGGTTGTTTACAACGAGCGTACAATAGCCAAACGTTCAGTAATACTGGCACAATTAGGTATCGATGTGCCTTTGGCAAAAGATGTTTTTGCCGGCCCGGAGTTGCCTGTCATCGTGTTTAACGAAAAAACCGGAAA
Source organism: uncultured Bacteroidales bacterium (assembly GCA_900319995.1). Lineage (GTDB taxonomy): Bacteria > Bacteroidota > Bacteroidia > Bacteroidales > Paludibacteraceae > Colicola. Next base: position 10,855 of record ONQO01000085.1, on the reverse strand, counting down.
TATCATATCCATATCGAAATGAAAAAGTTATTTTTCATACTATTAATAGCTATCAGCTATTTGCCGTTGGCTTATTCACAAGAGATAAACTGCACGGTTACCATCAATTCGGACCAGATAGAAGGTTCGAACAAGCAGGTGTTTGAAACGCTCAAAAAAACGATTGAGGAATACATGAACCAAAACCGCTGGACCAACATGACCTTTGCGGAGCAGGAAAAAATTGAATGTAGCATGCTGATTGTGGTAAAAGCGGTTGCCGACAACTCGTATTCATGCGAAATGACCCTCCAAAGCCGCCGCCCGGTATTCGGCACGACGTACACTACCCCTATCCTCAATTTCAAAGACAATGCGTTCAATTTCACCTATCAGGAGTTTGACCGCATCGAGTATCAGCAAAACCAGTTTACAACGAACCTGACAGCGATGCTGGCATATTACTGCTACCTGATTATCGGGCACGATATGGACAGTTATCAACGTCTTGGCGGAACCCCATTCTTCCAACAATGTGAAGAGATTGTGAATGCCTGTCAATCGGCAAGCATGGATAATTCCGAGCAGAAAGGCTGGTTGGCATTTGATAGCAACCGTAACCGCTATGCGCTGATTAACAATTTGTTAGACGAAGCTTTTAAGAAATACCGCAATTTCTATTATGAGTATCACCGGTTAGGTTTAGACGAAATGAGCGGCAATGTGACCAATGGCAGAGCTCGCATAGCGGAAGGTTTGCCGGTCATAAAAGAGGCATATCGCGCCCGTCCGGCAACTTATGTGATCAATACCTTTTTAGATGCCAAGGCGGACGAACTGGTGGATATTTTCAGTAAAGGAACTGACAAAGAGAAAAAAGCCGTTTATGAGTTGCTGATGGATATTGATCCCACCCGACAGAACACATATGATCGAATAAATCAATAAAGAGAGATTTATTTGCGCATATCCGAGAAAAGTTGTAATTATGCACACCATATTGAAAATACACGTTGACTAACGACTAACCTCCCAATACTATGTTTTTTCAGAATAGTGTCATCAAGAAATACCTCGCTGCACAGGATGCAGAGCTGATTGCAAAAGCGTGGGAAACCTACAAAGCCTATTTCCTCAATCCTGCCGTGCAGGAGAATATCCGCGCGTCCAAAGAGGAGCAGTTCCAAGAGGGCTTTCTGCGCGAACTCTTCGTCAAGGTCTTTGGCTACACTCTCAACCCGATGCCCGATTTCAACCTCATTACCGAGCAGAAGAACGAGACCGATGCCAAGAAAGCCGACGGCGCTATTCTTCGGGAAGGCAAAGTGATCGGTGTCATCGAACTCAAAGACCATAAAACCACCGACCTCAGCCACGTAGAGCGGCAGGCTTTCGGCTATAAGAGCCAACACAAGGACACCAAATACGTCGTCATCTCCAATTTCGAGAAACTGCGTTTTTATATTGACAATGCCGTCGAGCATATCGAATGGAACCTCTTCACGATAACCCAAGAGCAGTTCCAATTACTCTATTTCTGCTTATCATGTGCGAATATACAAGCCGACAAACCCCTCCAAGCCAAGCAAGATAGTGTGAGCAACGAGGACGAAGTCACACAGAAACTCTACAAAGACTCAAAGGAACATATTCTCCTTCTCTTCAAAAAGACCCAGAAGCTGTTAGACCGTCTGCTTTTTATCTTCTTTGCCGAGGACAGCGGATTGCTGCCGCCAAACTCCATGGTGGAGATTCTCAACCAGTGGGAACAGCTCAAAGAAATGGATGAGTACGTGCCGCTTTACAACCGTATCAAGAAGTATTTCGGCTATATGAACACCGGTTGGCAGGGTAAGAAATATGAGATTTTCGCGTATAACGGCGGACTTTTCAAACCCGATGAGGTGCTCGATGGACTGACCATCAGCGATGAGCTCCTGGCGCAGTTTACACGCAAACTTGCGGACTACGACTACTCAACCGATGTCGATGTCAACATCCTCGGACATATCTTCGAAAACTCCCTCAACGAGATAGAAGAAGTAACCGCGCAGATCAATAACTCACCGAATGGCCAACCTGCTCCGGTTCTAAACCGGCGCAAACGCGATGGAGTCTTCTACACACCGCAGTATATCACCAAATACATTGTGGAGAACACCGTTGGCAAACTCTGTTCCGATAAGAAAGCCGAAATGGGGATTGACGAACAAGAGTATTTCGCCGACAAGAACCGCCAGACGGCAACAAAGAAACGCCTTCTGGACCAACTGACCGCATACCGCGAATGGTTATTAGGTATCACCATCTGCGACCCTGCTTGCGGTTCGGGTGCTTTCCTCAATGCCGCACTCCAGTTCCTCATGGCGGAGCATAAACTCATTGATGAGATGGAAGCCAAACTGACCGGCTCTGAACTCATCTTCCCCAATATCGAAAACAGCATTCTTGAAAACAACCTCTACGGTGTGGATATCAACGAAGAGAGTGTCGAGATAGCCCGTTTGGCTCTTTGGCTGCGTACCGCTAAACCTCACCGCAAACTCTCCTCGCTCAATAACAACATCAAATGCGGTAACTCCCTTATCTCCGATCCCGAAATAGCCGGCGAAAAAGCCTTCAACTGGCAAGCCGAATTCCCGCAAGTCTTCGCCAAGGGCGGTTTCGATGTCGTCATCGGCAATCCGCCGTATGTGCAGTTACAATCGATGGGCGAAATGAGCGATGCTTACGCCCAATGCGGGTATGAGGTGTATAATAAAAGTGCCGATTTATATTGCTTGTTTACAGAACGTGGCTATTCATTATTGAAAGAAGGAGGTTTGCAATCCTTTATTATGCCTAATAAATGGATGTTGGTGGCATATGGTGAAGAGCTTCGCCGTTTTATGGCAAATACCAACCTTCAGCAGATCATCAATTTCGGCGACGTGCAGTTCTTTGAAGAAGCTGCAACTATTGTTTGTATCTTTGTTACACAGAAAGGCGGTATAAAAGGAGACGTACAAGCACTTTCGTTAAACCAAAAGACATACCATGGTGATTTCATTAATGAAGTAAAAGCCGGTTTGGAGAATTTTCCGCATGAGGAGTTTGGAGAATCAGAATGGAGTATTCAACCCCGCGCACATCTAAATATCCTCAAAAAGATGAAAAACGGTACTCCGCTTAAAGAGTTGCCTATAGATATTTATAGAGGTGCATTAACCGGCTACAACGATGCTTTCTATATTGATAAGGAAACACGTGAACGCCTTATAAAAGAAGACCCAAAAAGTACAGAACTAATAAAGCCTATTTTAAGAGGAAGGGATTTACACGCTTGGTATACTTCGGTTAATGATCAATATCAAATATCCACATTCCCTGCTTTAGGAATTGATATAGAGGAATACCCTGCTATTAAGAATTACCTATTGTCGTTTGGCTACGAGCGCTTAGAGCAATCGGGAAAACCGGGTGCTCGTAAAAAGACATCAAATAAATGGTTTGAAACTCAAGATACGATTGCTTATTATAAAGAATTTAGCAAACCTAAAATAGTGTATTGTGAAATCACGGCATTCTTCCCATTTGTCTATGACGAGGAAGGATTGATGTGCAATAACAAAGCATTTATTTTAACAGCCAAGGAAGATTCGGTTAATCTGAAATTCCTTACGGCTATATTTAATTCTAAACTCTGTAAATTGTGGATTTGGTATAATTGTCCGGAATTATTAGGAGGCACGCGTGAAATACGTAAGGTTTATTTTGAGAATTTCTGTATCCCCGAATGTGCCGACCAGCAGCCCTTTATTGACCTCGCCGACAAAATGCTCTCCTTGAACAAAGATCTCCAAGCCAAGCGGGCAAGGTTTATCCGTCGTCTGCAAGACAACATGCCGGACATTAAAATTACCGGCACGTTGGAAACCTTTGACACCTTGGATTTTGCTGGCTTTGTTGCCGAACTCAAAAAGCAGAAAATCAAACTGTCTTTGGTTCAGCAGGACGAATGGGAGGACTATTTCAATCAATACAAAACCACTTGTACCGAACTCACCTCTGCTATCTCCGCCACGGATGCCGAGATCGACACACGCGTCTATGCCCTCTACGGACTCACAGAAGATGAAATCAAAGTAATTGAAGAATGACCCAAACATTGAAAAATAAATTTGCTTAATTCGTTCAATTCGCCGTTTAATAATTTTTGATTCATTTTTGGTAATTTTGGACAGATAAAAAACTGTCAACACTATTTAGGAAAAGTCACTCTTTTAGGAAAGTGTAAACAGATTCCAGGAGAGTGACAAGTAATTTAGTTAAAATAATCAAAAAACTGTCAACACTATTTAGGAAAAGTCACTATTTAGGAAAAGTCAAACCATTTCCTATACAAAATGACATGACACTTTTGACATTTTGACACTTTCTGTCTTTTTGATAGCTTTCGTGGTATCTATAATATCAAAATGTCAGGAATCGAATAAAAATCGCACGCATTTTTGACCTTTTGCAAGAAAGTGTCAAAAGTGTCAAAAGTGTCAGTGCAAATTTTTCGTATGTCCATTCCGTCGGAATTGTATTCCGACATCCTTCATTTTGCATTTCTGTTGCACCTTGCAACAGCCAACACAAATTTTTTATCAATGGGGGGCCCCGAAAATTTTAATTTTTGGGGCGAGCAAAGGCACCATACCTCCAGATCGTGCCGGAGGCAAAGAAGTCGCCCCTCAATTAACCGGGCGGTATTAACCTTTGCGACATAGTTGCATAATGCGAAACGTTAGTGATTGTTTAGTTATTTGTTGGATATTTGTTAGTTGTTTCCCTACCCTTTCCCTATCCTTCCCCTACCCGGAGAGGGGGCGAAAACCGACTCAAACGGCTCTCCCAAACGACGCTAACCCTACAGGGACGTCTGCGGAGCGAACGTAGCGCGAACGTGAACGACAGATAAATACATGCTAAATTCGTGCAAAAAAAACAAAAAAAGGCTTTGACTCTTGCATATGTCAAAAAAAAGCAGTAACTTTGTACCCAAATTTGGATTTTTGTATATTATATACAATCGAACGATTAAGAACGGACAAATGTTAAAACATCTTCACATACAAAACTACGCGCTGATAAGCCATCTGGATATCGATTTTGAAGGGGGTTTTTCGGTGCTCACCGGTGAGACAGGCGCAGGTAAGAGTATCATCTTAGGTGCGTTATCTTTGGTAATGGGCGCCCGCGCAGACAGCAAGGCAATCACAGACGGAGAAGACAAATGTATTATTGAAGCGACTTTTCAGACCACCTCACCCCAACCCTCTCTTAAGGAGAGGGAACTTCTCCCCTTGGGGGAGACGAGAGAGATGTCCGATATTATCATCCGTCGGGAATTGTATGCCAACGGAAAGAGCCGGTCGTTTGTGGATGATAGTTTGGTTACCTTGCAGGAACTGAAAGGTTTGGCGAATAAACTGATAGATATTCATTCTCAGCACGCTAATCTGTTGATTGAGAATGCGGATTTTCAGTTGGAGTTAGTGGATGCTATCGCGCAGAACTCTACTCTATTAGAGGCTTATTCCGCTCAATATGATCGGTATATAACGGCTTGCGAGGAGTTGCAGAAGTTGCAAAGCTTGGCCAAAAAGAGCCGCCAGGATGCCGATTACATCCAATACCGCTACAAGTTGTTAGACGAAGCGCATTTGGAAGCCGGTGAGTTGGAAGAGTTGGAGACCGAGCAATACCAGTTAAGCCACGCGGAGGAGATACAGACCTCTTTACAAACGGCATTAGAGGCGTTGCGCGGCGAGCAAGGAAGTGCGTTAGAGGCACTTCGGTCGTGCCATCTGGACGAAGCGGCAGCGGATCTGCAAGAACGGATAGAGAGTGCGCGGATAGAGATACAAGACATAGCCGAAGAAGCGGAGCGGAAACTGAACCACATAGAGATGGACCCGCAGCGCTTGGAATGGGTGGAAGAACGAATGGGTGCGTTGGAGGAATTGAAGCATAAGTTCAGCGCAGAGACGATAGACGAACTGATCGCTATGCGGGACGAATTGGCGGAACAAGTGAACCGTTTGGACAGTTTCGATTTCGATATCGAGCAAGCTCAGAAAAACGTGGAGATAGAGAAAAAGGCGTTAACGAAAGCTGCAGAGGCGTTGACCAAGAGCCGCCAAGCGGTTGTGCCGCAGATATGCGAGCGGTTAACAAGCGGTTTGCAGAGTTTGGGTGTGGCGCACGCAAAAATAGAGGTCCCTATTCTACCCGCTCCGGATTTTACTCCGAACGGTTGTGACGAAGTGCAGATCCTCTTTGCGGCGAACCTCAATCAGAGTCTGCGGGCAGTGAGCGAAGTAGCGTCCGGCGGTGAGATAAGCCGATTGATGCTCTGTATCAAGGCACTGATAGCTTCGACCAAAGGGTTGCCGACCATCATCTTCGACGAGATAGACACCGGTGTGAGCGGTAACATAGCGACGCAGATGGCAAAGATCATGAAAGAGATGTCAAAGAGCCGGCAGATCATCGCCATCACCCACTTGCCGCAGATTGCCGCACAGGGTGAGAGCCATTACAAGGTCTATAAAGCCGATACCGACAAACGGACCGAGACACATATTAGCCGGCTGAACGAAGAAGAGAGAGTGACAGAGATTGCATCGATGCTGAGCGGAAAAGACGTCACAGACGCAGCAATTCAAACAGCAAAAGAACTACTATTATGTTGCCATTAGCAGAACGAATGCGTCCGAAGACGCTGGACGAATACATAGGACAGAAACATCTGGTGGGTGAAGGAGCAATCCTTCGGCAGATGATTGAGAGCGGGAATATCGCCTCGTTTATACTGTGGGGTCCTCCGGGTGTGGGCAAGACGACTCTTGCGCGCATCATCGCACATCAGTTACAACGACCGTTCTACACGCTGAGCGCTGTAACCAGCGGCGTGAAGGAAGTGCGTGACGTAATAGACAAAGCCAAAAGGACGGCGACAATTAACAGCGGGCTCTTTGCGCCGACAGACGGGCGAAGCCCAATTCTCTTCATCGACGAAATCCACCGATTCAGCAAGAGCCAGCAAGACAGTTTGCTCGGCGCCGTAGAGGATGGGACCATCACATTAGTGGGCGCAACAACAGAAAATCCCTCTTTTGAGGTCATTACGCCGCTATTGAGCCGCTGTCAGGTCTATGTTCTCAAGTCGCTGGACAAAGAGGATCTGTTAGAACTAATGAACCGCGCGCTGACCAAAGATGAGTATATCCGTTCGTTGGGATTGCAGGTCAAGGACACCGATGCGCTTTTGCGGTATAGTGGCGGCGATGCACGGAAGTTGCTGAACATCATCGAGTTGGTAGCCAACAGCGGTGTGAAAATTATTGACAATGAAACGATTACCAAACAATTACAGCAAAACCCCGTGGCGTATGACAAGGACGGAGAGATGCACTATGATATCATTTCTGCTTTCATTAAATCCATCCGCGGAAGTGACCCGCAGGCAGCTATTTATTGGTTGGCACGCATGATAGAAGGCGGCGAAGATCCGAAATTCATCGCACGGCGATTAGTGATTTCAGCTAGTGAAGATATCGGTCTGGCAAACCCGAATGCGATGCTGCTGGCCAATACCTGTTTCGATGTGGTCAATAAAATCGGTTGGCCGGAAGGGCGTATTCCTCTGGCAGAAACGACTATCTACCTTGCTACTTGCAAAAAAGACAATTCGGCGTATTTGGCGATAGACGAGGCACTGGCAAAAGTGTGCGAAACAGGTAATCTGCCCGTTCCCTTGCATCTTCGCAATGCGCCAACAAGTCTTATGAAAGAACTCGGATATTCGGACGGATACAAATACCCGCATGATTTTCCGGGACATTGGGTAGAACAGCAATATTTGCCGGACGAATTGGTCGGCATAGAGTTTTGGCACAAAAATTGAATAATGGTTGCAAATGGCAGGATTATATGTACATATTCCTTTTTGCAAAAAACGCTGTTTGTACTGCGATTTTTTCTCTACCACCCAGTTGAACAGGAGAGAGGAATATGTGGATGCCGTCCTGAAAGAAATAGAAGCGAGAAAGAATGAAACCGGCGAACCGATACGGACGATATATTTGGGAGGAGGAACACCGAGCATGCTGGATGCTATTGACGTATTCCGTATTATCCGGACAATCGGAATCAACGATGCAGAAGAGATTACGATGGAAATCAATCCCGGCGATGCTACGGAAACCTATCTGCGCAACATAAAGGAAATAGGTATCAACCGCTTGTCCATCGGTATACAATCCTTCAAAGACCATTTGCTGCAACTTCTCGGCAGAAGACACAATGCTACACAAGCAATAGATTCAGTACGAATGGCACAAGAAGCGGGTTTTGACAATATATCTATTGATCTCATGTATGCTCTGCCAACCCAATCCATGAATCAATGGAAGGCGGATATAGAGATTGCGTTGCGTTTAGGGATTCAGCATATTTCATGTTATGGCCTAATGTACGAAAAAGATACTGCTTTGACCAAGATGGTGGAAAAAGGCGAGATAAAAGCCATTGACGAAGACACCGAGAACGATATGTATGACTACCTGTGCAAGCGGTTGAAACAAGCAGGATTCATACATTACGAAGTAAGTAACTTCGCGCTGCCCGGATATGAGGCAAAACATAACAGCAGTTATTGGAACGGGACGCCGTATATAGGTATCGGAGCCGGAGCACACAGTTATATGCCACCTGTACGAAGTTGGAATACAAGCCATCTGGATAAATACCTGAAGAAAATCAAAAACGGTAATATAGTTCGCCAGCAAGAAACCTTAACCGAAAAAGACCTGTATAACGAGCGTATCATGCTGAATTTGCGTACGATACATGGGATACCGGAAACCATGCTGCAAAAGGATATCCATCCTTATATTGAATCCGGATTATTACGCCAAACAGATGACGGACGGATAGTAGCCACGCAAAAAGGCCTACACATTTTAAATAGAATAATTGAAGATTTGATGTTGGATTAAAATAATACAAGATATGGAAAACGGGAAATGGTATCAACAACCGCTGCAAAAATGGCATAAGGTGTTCCTCGGCGTTTTTTGGGGACTTTTTGTTGCTGGTATTGCAACGGCAATAATCATTGTGGTTTTTATAATAAGCGGTACGATAGGCTACATGCCGCCATTGGAGGATTTGCAAAACCCGAAAAGTATATATGCCAGTGAAATAATCTCGTCCGATGGGGAGGTTATTGGTCGTTATTACAAAGAGAACAGAGTTGGCGTCCAATACAATGAAATATCACCGTACATGATTGATGCCCTTGTTGCTACAGAGGACGCAAGATTCTATTCACACACAGGCATAGATGTCAAATCTATGTTTCGCGCAATATTGAAATTAGGTCGAGCCGGTGGCGGCAGTACGATTACTCAACAATTAGCCAAACAATTATGGTCACCGAGCGTTCACAATGTATTTGAGCGCGCCATGCAAAAACCTATCGAATGGGTGATAGCCACCAAACTGGAGCGGTTGTATTCGAAAGAGGAAATCATGACAATGTACCTCAACAAATTCGATTTTCTCTATAATGCCGTTGGCATCCAGTCCGCGTCGCAAGTATATTTCTCCAAAACACCTGCTGACTTAAATTTGCAGGAAGCGGCTACATTGGTGGGTATGTGCAAAAACCCATCTTTATATAATCCGAAACGTGACTCCACCAGAGCTGTTAACCGCAGGAATACCGTTCTCAGTCAGATGGAAAAATACGGCAAGATAGACAAAGCTACCAGAGATTCCGTTTCACAACTTCCTTTGACGCTGAATTTCCGTTCGGTGGATCACAAGCAAGGTGTTGCGCCCTATTTCCGTGAGTATCTGCGCGTTACATTAACAGCCAAAGAACCCAAAGAGAGCAATTATAATAAATGGAACAAGCTGCAATACAAACTGGATACCATACAATGGAACCATAATCCGCTCTATGGTTTTTGCGAAAAGAACCGCAAACCGGATGGTAGCAAATATGATATCTACCATGATGGTTTGAAAATTTATACCACAATCGACACCCGTATGCAGCGTTATGCCGAGGAAGCTGTCAACGAGCAAATGCAGGCATTACAGAATAAGTTCGACAAAGAGATGAAAAAGAAGAAATACGCCCCCTACTCTGATTTGTCCTATAAACAAAGGAGAAATGGCGCAGTATTTAATATGGAATCAACCATGAAAAAAGCTATTGAACGGACAGAACGCTACCGGCTTATGAGAGAGAAGGGTTGCAGTTATGATTCTATCTTCCGCTCATTCCAGGTTCCTCAAGAAATGCGGGTCTTTTCCTATAACGGTCCCATCGATACAATCATGACGCCGTACGACTCCATCCGCTGGCAGAAGAGTTTTCTGCGTTGCGGATTCATGTCTATGGACCCGCATACGGGACAAGTCAAAGCATACGTAGGCGGTCCAAACTTCTCATATTTCCAATACGACATGGTTACCAAAGGTCGCCGCCAGATAGGTTCCACGGTCAAGCCATTCCTTTTTACACTCGCTATGGTGGAAGGTATGTGGCCGTGCGATACGATGACCTATGATTCAGTAACGCTCTATGACGCCAATGGAAAAGCATTTACTCCGGACGACACACATGCCGACCATCAATACAAAGTTGTTGATTTCACGTGGGGTTTGAAAGAGTCATCCAACTGGATGTCAGCTTACCTCATGTCGCTCTTTACGCCGGAAAAACTGGCAGGTTTGATGCACTCATTTGGTATTAACGGGCAAATAGATCCCTATGTTTCTCTTTGTTTGGGACCGTGCGAAGTAAGCGTCGAAGAAATGGTAGGCGCATATA
>ONQO01000006.1 GCA_900319995.1 uncultured Bacteroidales bacterium | reverse complement strand
ACGATGCCTGCCGTGACGGTCGAAGTCAGGTTGAACGGATTGCCGACAGCAAGCACCCATTCGCCGACGCGCAAGTCGTCAGAGTTGCCCATGAGAATCACCGGCAGGCCTGTCTCTTCAATTTTCAGGAGCGCGATATCCGTGTTCGGGTCAGTGCCGACCAGCGTAGCCGTGTACTCGCGTTTGTCGTTGAGGACAACCTGAATCTGGTCCGCACGGTCGATGACATGGTTGTTGGTGACGATATAGCCGTCCTCGGAGATGATGACACCCGAACCGGACGCCTGCTGCGCCGGCATCTCGCGTTGCTGTCCCGGACGGCCGAAGAAGAACTCAAAGAGGTCCATCTGCTGCGAGGAGACCTGGTTGCGGTACGTGGTCTTGACGTGAACAACCGCATTGACGGACAGCTCGGCAGCCTGCGTAAAATCCGTCTCTCCTGCCTGCGGAAGAGACGCGAAGCGGCTATATGCCGCAGGGATTCCGGTGGAATCATTTGTGATTTGTGATTTGTAATTGGTGATTTGAAATTGTGGATTGCTGTATTTCAATACAGCGAGTGTTGTTCCGGCACTGACGGCTGCGACGAGCAGCACGATGCCTAAAAATCTAAATATCTTTTTCATAGTGTCGTAAATTAAAATTTGCAGAAAGAGTATTACAAACTCCGTGCCAAAGTAAAATTAACTTCACACCTTTCATACAGGTCGCGATGTGGTCTCGATGTGGTCGCGGGATTGAATGCTTGCACCCACAAAAAAGCAGTATAATCCGGCAAACTACAAAATAAAATGAATTTTATTTGCACATTTGGATTTTTTGTAGTAATTTCGGACTCCGCCACTACGTTTCCCCCGAAATTACGGTCGCAAAATCCAGCAAATGGCAAAATAAAATGAATTTTATTTGCACATTTGGATTTTTTGTAGTAATTTTGCAGCGCAAAATTGTTACCGCGCTATTTGAAAGAATGAAAAGGAAAACAAAAAAGAGAGCCGAAACTCTCTTCTTTGTGAACCAGCTGGGGCTCGAACCCAGGACCCCATCCTTAAAAGGGATGTGCTCTACCTGCTGAGCTACTGATTCTCCTCGCGCGAATTACGGCTTAATACGATTCGCAATGAAATTGCTCATATGAATTTTCGCCGTGTTCTCGCTCTCCCCAAAAATTAGAAATTTTCGGGGACCCCAGAGGGTTTCTGAAAACCTAATTTTTGAAAGCGGGTGCAAAGGTACTACAAATTTTTGACATGACCAAATTTTTTTGAACTTTTTTAACAAAAAATAGCATTTTAGGGCATTTTTATGCAAATTAAATTAGAAAATCAGCGAAGAAAGACCATAAATGTGCAAGTTGGCAACATTTTTATCGGCTCAGACTACCCTATTCGCATCCAGACGATGGCGAACACTTCGACCAACGATATTGATGGTTCGGTGGACCAGGCACGTCGGTGCATTGAAGCCGGAGCGGAGTTGTTGCGTTTCACGACACAAGGTCTGCGTGAAGTGGAGTCGCTCAAAGAGATCCACGCACAAGTATTGACGGCAGTGCCGTTGGTGGCAGATGTACATTTCAACTCCGAAGTGGCGGACGCAGCGGCTCAAGTAGTTGAGGCGGTTCGAGTGAACCCGGGAAACTACAGCAAGGATGCGTCCAAATTAGAGGAGCGTTTCGTACAGCTATTAGATATATGTCGCGCGCACGAGACGGCGATCCGCATCGGCGTCAACCACGGTTCGCTATCCGAACGGATGATGGATCAGTACGGCGACACGCCCGAAGGCATGGTTGCGTCCGTCATGGAGTTCTTACGCATCGCCGCCGCACACGATTTCCAGAATATCGTCATCTCCGTCAAGGCGTCTAACACACGCGTCATGGTCGAGACCGTACGTCTGCTCGTCAAGACCATGAAACACGAACACATGGCTTTCCCACTCCATCTCGGCGTGACCGAAGCCGGAGAAGGCGAAGACGGACGCATCAAATCGGCAGTGGGTATTGGCGCACTCTTGGCGGACGGAATTGGAGACACCATTCGCGTGAGCCTCAGCGAAGCGCCTGAGAATGAGATACCTGTGGCACAAGACTTGGTGAACTATTTTGCAGACGAAGACAGCACGCGTTACGACGGTAGTATCACAGCCGAAGTGCTTGATAACATCGGCGGCAATGCAGAAATCCGTTATACATCATTAGAAGAGGACTGGTCTCTGTTCTGCCTCCAAGCCGCAGCCGAATGCGGACGCCTATTGTGGGATTACAAGGCAACCGAGTTGTCGCTCGTCAACCCGAATTTCTCAGAGAACAAACTCAATTTCCTGAGCAAGGACATCCTCCAAGCCGCGCGCGTGCGTATCTATAAAACGGAGTATATCTCCTGCCCGGGTTGCGGACGAACGATGTTCGATCTTCAGAAAACCGTTGCTGAGGTCAAAAAAGCTACGGCGCACCTCACGGGTCTAAAAATCGCCGTCATGGGCTGTATTGTCAACGGTCCGGGTGAGATGGCGGACGCCGATTACGGCTATGTAGGAGCCGGTCGTGACCGTATTTCCCTCTATCGCGGCAAAGAGTGCGTCCTCAAAAACATCCCGCAGGAAGAAGCCGTCTCTCAACTCCTCGCCCTCATTGAGGCTGATAAAAACGGTTAATAAATTTAAACATAAGAATATGACCAATTTAACGAAAAGCGAAAAAGAGGCTATCATGGCGGACATGAAGTCTTTTGACGAACCGATGCCGGCTGTCGGAATCTTTTGGTATGATCCGGAGTAGCATGATTTCTTCGGTGTATACAAGAAAGAACTGACGCCCAAGATGGTTGAGGATGCGGCAGATAAAGGGATTAAGGTCATAAACTTAGACGAACCTGACCATAATCAGTTGACTCGCGGACGTGTGTCATGGAGTGTAGTCAACACACAAACGCGGTTCGGTAACCACGCAATACGCACGCGGAATTATTTCCAGTGGAACCGTTGCCTCGCCCGCGAGTATATCTCCGCATATGATAAGGAGTGACGGATGATTAAAACAGGTCACAAATCCATCAGTGACGTCCGTAATGGTAACGAGATGGTAACGGAAATGGAGGCTAAATAGAGGCTAAATAGAGGCTAATTAGGGCGTAATAATGAAAAAGGCTAACTTCTATTCATCCACTCTCTTCGGTCTCATAAAGCCGGCCGGTTGCTCGGAGGTGTCCGCTTCAGTGCCTTGTACAGCAAAATGAATCTGGTTACGTCCAAATCGCTGGTTGATGCCGTCTATCGCTTGCATCAGGCGTTTCCGTTTCGCTTGTTTTTGTGCTTGGTTCGGTGCAAAGAGATCTAACTGTACTGCATCGGAGTGCTGCAACTGCCCTAAGATTACACCCGCTTGTTTATATTGGTAGTTCTCGCGGAATAATCTATCCAGCAATTGTGTCACGGCGTGAATGATCAGCGCAGAGTCATCCGTTGCTGTGCCCAGTTTGATCGTATCGTCCACATGATACTGCGGCAAGTCTTCCCGATGGCGGTTTGTTGCCAAGAATAGCGTTACGGTACGGCATAGTGATTGCTGCTCACGCAATTTACGGGTAGCAGAAGAGGCATAGTTGCTCAGTTCGCGCAGCAGCACTATTTTGCTGCTTGTCATATGCGCGAACGTGCGGCTGTACATGATGGATTTCTGCAACTCGTGACCGGCAATAGTGATGGCGGGAATGCCGTTTAACTCTTTCCATGTACGCAGGCCGGTGACTCCGAATTGCCTGTTGATCCACACTTCGGGCAGGCGGGTATAGTCTAACGCTGTCTTGACACCTTGATAATCAATAGTTTTGATGCTGCGTCTTCCAATTCCCCAAACATCTTTGACGGGGACTTGTGCAAGTGCTGATTCGCGTTTGTCTGCCGGCATGATACAGATGCCTTTGTATGCAGGATAATGCTTGGCAAACCATGTGGCTGTTTTGGCGAGCGTGTATGTTATTCCGGCCCCACAACTGACAGGAATACCTGTCTCGCGAAAAATCAGGTCTTTGAGCTCCTGTAGATAACTTCGGAGACGGACAGAATCGTCATCCGGCATCTCGCCGAAGAACTCATCAACACTGTACTGCACGAATCCGAGCACCATTTCCGTCTTCCGCACTTCATCCATGATATGATGCGAGATATCGTGATAGAGTTGATGATGGACATCAATGACCGTCACATGATTTAGCTCAATGATTTTCGTCACCTGAAAAATAGGATTACCTCTCTTTAGACCAACCGCTTTCGCCTCTTGGTTTAGGGCAAGGATAATCCCGCCGTTGTTGTCATTATTATTGGCCACAACAACCGGCGTACCCTTCAATTCCGGCCGCGAGACTAACTCGCAACTCACGAAGAAATTATTGCAATCCAGATGAATATACATGTTCGTAAAATCCGCTGCAAAGGTACGAATAAATTTACATATATACAAATAAATAAACCAAAAAGTGGAATTTGCATTTGCATATGTCGATTTTTTGTTGTAACTTTGCACCCGCAAATCGAAATTCACATAAAAAATGGCAGATTATGAGATCATATCCCCTCGTCAGGAAAAAGTACTACGCTATCTGGAGGACCACAATATTCCGTTCACAACGTACAATCATCCCGAGGGGAAGACGATTGAGGAAGCCAAGCGCTGGTGGCGTAATGATGGCAGCGTACATTGCAAAAATATCTTCATGCGTAACCATAAAGGTGACCAGCACTATCTTATTTGTTTCCCCTGCGATTATGATTTGGCAATACACGATATAGAGCATTGGTTAAAGGAAGTGCTCGTCTCGCAGGGGCATAGAGCTCCGGGAAAACTCTCTTTCGCTTCGCCGGAGCGGATGATGCTCTATCTGGGCTTGGAGCCAGGAAGCGTCAGTCCTTTCGGATTGATTAATGACACGGATAATCATGTTATCCTTTTTTTAGACAGTCATCTCAAAGAGGCAGCGTCGCTGAGTTTTCACCCCAACGACTGCCGAGGGACTGTTGTGATCACCCAAGATGCCTTCCGGCAGTATTTGTCCTGCGTAGGAAACACGGTGCAATACATCCAAACTAATGGATAAACGAATTCATTCAAACCAACTAATAAAACAGATATATAATGGAAAAACTCAGTAATGCTTTTGTACCTAATTTCCTGCTCGGTGTAGCAGGAGGTATTCAGTATCTGAAACTCAAATCAGCGAGCAGAGATCCCCGTAAAACGAGCGAGAAAACACTTCGTGGTATCCTGACCTATGCCAAGGACACCCTCTATGGCAAGGAGCACCATTTTGAACAGATACTCAAAGCCAAAGATGACACAGAGTTATATTCCCTGTATCAGAAATACGTCCCTGCACAAGAGTATGAATCCCTGCGTCCGTACGTTGAACGCCACAAAAACGGCGAGGCGGACATCCTCTTCCCCGGAAAACCAATCATGTATGCCACTACCTCCGGTACCACCAAGGAACCCAAATGGATTCCTATCACCGATGTGTATCTGAATTCTGTATATGGCAAGATGACCAAGGTGTGGTTGTTCAATTTTATCAAGAACCGCCCGAAAGTGTATAAAGGCAAAATCGTCAGCATCGTCGGAAAAGTCATTGAGGGTTATGCTCCTGACGGCACTATTTTCGGATCCGTCAGCGGAGTAACACAACGGGACTGCCCTAAGTTCGTCAAAAAACTGTACGCATCTCCCGCTGCTGTTTTCTCTATCGCCGACTACACCGCAAGGTACTACGCCATCATGAGGATGGGTATCGAGCGGAATGTCACACTCATCGTCACTGCCAATCCATCGACCATCATTGAGATGCAGAATAATGTGAACGAATATTTTGACAGTTACTGCGACGACATAGAGCATGGTACACTAAAAGCCGATTTGAATATCAGTCCTGAAATCCGGGCGGCTATCCTACCCTATCTCAAACCCAATCCGGAACGTGCCGCCGAATTGCGGGCTCTAAAAGCAAAATACGGTCGTGTACTGCCCAAACATTATTGGCCCGACTTGCAGATTCTCAATACATGGAAATGCGGCAACACCAAGGTCTATCTCGATAAGTTCAAAGACTCGTTCCCCGAACAAATGCTCCATCAGGAATTCGGCTATTTCTCTTCAGAGTGCCGTTTTGGTCTCGTTCTGGACGATACCAATAATACCGTGCTCTTTCCACACATGCACTACTATGAGTTTATAGAGGAAAAAGACCTGGAGAACCCTAATCCGCGATTCCTGCAACTGCACGAACTGGAACAGGGTAAACGCTACTGCCCGTTCGTGAGCACCTTTGCGGGATTGTACCGCTATAACATGAATGACCTCGTCGAAGTGGGTCCGTCCTTTGTCAATACACCCACCGTACACATGATTCAAAAGGTGAACGGCATCGTTACCATGACAGGAGAAAAACTCCACGAGCGCCAATTCATCGAGGCTGTCCGCACTGCGGAGAAAGACTTGAAGATGCCCGTGAAGTTCTTTGTCGGATTTGCAGATCTGTCCATTTCTGCCTACCATTTCTACTTTGAATTTGAGGACCTCTCTACCACTCAGGCGCAAGCGGAGGATTTCGCAAAACGCGTAGACGAAGTGCTGGCGGAAGAAAACATAGAGTACAAAGCCAAACGGGATTCGTTCCGCGTCAAACCTCCGATTGCGCATCGCCTGCAAAAAGATTCATTTGAAACATTCAAGGCGCAATGTATTGCGGAAGGCGCACGTGACGGACAATTCAAAATGAACCTTCTCATGCAGGACGACAAGAGGCACGCTAAATTCAAAAAACTGATAGTGAACTAAAGTCAATAAAAGCACAAAAACACCGCGGTGTCTGCGGAGAAAGGGGGATTTCTGCGTAATCCCGACAAGCTGCCGCTGGCACCTTGTTCAAAGAATAAAAGCGACTTGCTTGCTTGAGTAAACTCAGACAGACAAGTCACTTTTATTCTTTGCGGAGAAAGGGGGATTCGAAAATTGCGCAGCAATAATCGTGCGAGCACAAAGTGCGAGATAAGAACTCCCTAACGGGGAGTGAGAAGGCTCCCTGCCTTCTCACAAAAAGAATTAGGGATGACCATCGGACATCCCTAATTCTTTTTTGCGGAGAAAGGGGGATTCGAACCCCCGGTACAGTTACCCGTACGACAGTTTAGCAAACTGTTGGTTTAAGCCACTCACCCATCTCTCCTTGTGCGGCCTAATCGGCGCGCAGAAACGGCAATTCGTTGCTTAAATTCGAAAAGCGGGTGCAAAGGTACTGCTTTTTTCTGACATACGCAAATATTTTGACAAAAAAATGCAAAAAAAAGTAAAAAGGAGCAAAAGAGAGTGCAAACAAGTTGCCGACAAAAGAAAAAAAAGAAGGTTGTCTCACGACAACCCAACCTTTTCATTTAACCTTAAATCTAATACCATGAAAAACACGGTGCAAAAGTACTGCTTTTTGACGATATGACCAAATATTTTTGCAAAAAAGTGTCAAAAAACTAAAAATTGCTAAATAGAGTTAGCAAAATGGCACATTTTTGCAAGAATTGACAAATTACTTTCGTTTTGACAGGTATTATTCGGTTTTGATTTCAAAATGTCAATCACACAATGAAAACAAATCTTCGCGGGGATTAACCAGCATAACGGGTACTAAAGCGTGCTGGATAGCCTTGCGCTCAGGAGGGCCAAAGAGCAGGTCGTCCAGTCCATAGTCACGGCTTGCAGTAATAACCAGCAGGTCATGCTGAAAATCACGCTGGCGCTCAGCGGCTTCTTGCATCAGTTTGAAAGAGTTTTTGCGGGCAGGGACTATTTCATAAGAAATAGGAGTGCCGGCAACGTCGGTAGTTGGAGCGTTATTACTGTTGGAAGACAGGTGCTGAAGTTTTTCGTTGACGGCATTGATATGTGTGACGATGCGGTTGACATTCTGACGCGCGTGCGAGCCGTAGTCATTGGCTTGCAGGAGAATAATATGTGCTCCTGTTTTACGGGCGAGATAGGTACATATTTCGGCTTTATAGGTCTCCTCCTCCAGCATAGAAACAGGAACAAGGATGCGGCGCAAAGGTTTGATATTCATTGTGTTGGTAATGAATACATAAGGGCGTCGTTCTTCCCGTAGTTCATTCAGATGCTGTTGGATAACGCGTGCACTATTAGTACATTCGATCCGCACTATATCTTCATTGTCATCCCATATCATAAGTATTGTACTTTAGTTGTTTTGTGAGGTGTTCAGTGTGTCCATCATATGATGATATTGTGCTGCTGCGTTAGCGTGGTTTCGGTAAGAAGAGGAGAAGATGTGCGTACCATCCAATGCCGGATTAGCACACATAAAGAGATAATCTGTCTCCGGCGCATTCAGCACATAATCAATGGATTGCGGATTTGGACAACTGATTGGACCGGGAGGAAGTCCCGGTGTTTTGTACGTGTTGTACGGAGAGTCTGTTTGCAGGTGGCTGTAAAGGATTCTTCTCAGTTTGAAATCTCCGACAGCGTATTTGACGGTCGGACAAGCTTGAAGGAGCATCCCTTTGCGCACGCGGTTGAGATACAAACTGGCGATGAGGGGTAGTTCGTTTTTGTTGCGACTTTCTCCTTCTATGATAGATGCGATAATTGCCACCTGTATCGGTGTAAGACCTAATTTCTCCGCTTTTGCGCGGCGTTCGGCGTTCCAGAACGTATTATATTCGTTATACATACGCGCGAAGAGTTGTTCCGGTGTGATAGTCCAAAAAACCTCGTAGGTATTCGGAATAAAGAGACAGCGGCTGTTTTCCTTGTTCATGCCATATTGTATAAGGAAAGTGTCGTTTTCGAGGTACGACAGAAGCGTTGCGCTATCTATTCTCAGGTTTCCTGTCACTTTGGCTGCCAATTGTTCGCGGGTACGGATAGCATTGTTCCAAGTTATTTTGACAGGGGTCTGCTCGCCTATCTTCAGTCGCCGTATTATTTCGCGGTCGCTGATGATAGAGTCGAAGGTATAATAGCCGGGTTCGGGATAATGGAAGTTCATCAGCCGGGCATGCAATCTGAAGTACATATGACTGCCTATATCATAGTCTTTCTCTATCATATCCAACACCTGCTCAATCGTTGTACCATCATAGATAGCATAACTATTGCGGTGGTTCACTTTGGAGGCGAAGTTTTGCACTTGAAGACTCCAGATGTAGCTGTGTGCCACATAGGCGGTGGTGCCAACGATAGCAAGGCTGATCATAATGAGTAGTCCTCGCCAAAAATATCTTTTTTTGAATCTCATAATCTACGTATCCGTTAATCAGTTTTTAGCGCCTAGCAGTTTCTTTATCTCCGATAGTTTATTAAGCGCCTCAAGAGGTGTGAGGTTGTTGATATCCAGACTTTTAACCTCGTCTCTGATTTGCTCCAGTACGGGGTCGTCCAATTGGAAGAAACTGAGTTGCAGTCCTTCCCTGCTTTCACCTATTTGCTGCGTTGGCTTGGCGATGTCTCCGTTTTTGGCAGCGCGCTCCAAGTCTGCAAGGATATGGTTGGCACGCTCCACTATGGAAGCAGGCATGCCCGCCAACTTGGCAACATGAATACCGAAACTATGTTCACTTCCTCCTCGTACCAGTTTGCGAAGGAAGATGATTTTGCCGTTCACTTCGCGCACGGAGACGTTGTAGTTGCGTATGCGGTCAAAGGTCTTCTCCATCTCGTTGAGCTCGTGATAATGAGTCGCGAAAAGGGTTTTGGCATGTCCCTTGTTCTCATGGATATACTCCACGATAGCCCATGCAATAGAGATGCCGTCATAAGTGCTTGTGCCCCGTCCGAGTTCGTCAAAGAGAACAAGGCTTCGCTCGCTGAGATTGTTCAGGATTGACGCCGCTTCATTCATCTCTACCATGAAGGTGGATTCACCGAGGGAAATGTTGTCAGAAGCGCCTACACGGGTGAATATCTTGTCCACAATGCCGATGGAAGCACTTTCGGCGGGCACAAAAGACCCCATTTGAGCCATTAATACGATGAGCGCCGTTTGGCGGAGTAGCGCGGATTTACCGGCCATATTAGGACCGGTAATGATGATGATTTGCTGACTGTTGTTATCCAGCATCACGTCGTTGGCTATATACTGCTCTCCCGGCGGAAGTTGCTGCTCTATGACCGGATGGCGTCCCTGGCGAATATCAATAACGAGACTGTCGTTGACATCCGGACAGATATAATGATGCTCTGCTGCCACGGTGGCGAAAGAGAGAAGACAATCCAGTTGTGCCAGCACGTTGGCATCCAGTTGCATCTGAGGAACCCATTCACTCAACGCCAGCATTAACTCCTGATACAGCCGGTTTTCGATGATTTGTATTTTCTCTTCTGCGGTGGTGATTTTTTCCTCATAGGTTTTCAGTTCGTCGGTAATGTATCGCTCTGCGTTGACGAGAGTTTGCTTACGGATCCAGTCAGGCGGAACCTGATCTTTGTAAGTATTACGCACTTCCAGATAATAACCGAAGACGTTGTTATAGCCTATTTTGAGGCTTTGAATACCTGTGCGGTCTATCTCTCGCTGTTGAATTTGCAAGAGGTAGTCTTTGCCGTCCGTTTGAATAGCGCGCAGCTCATCCAGTTCTGTATCCACCCCTCGCGCAATGATATTGGGTCTTCCTTGGGCCAAAGGAGGATCCGGCACAATCTCTCTTTCTATGCGGGTGCGCATTTCCGGACATGGATCCAGTTGTTCGCCCAGAAGGGAGAGATACGCATTGCCCTGTGCTTCTTCGCAGATGCGTTTAACCGGTGCCACAGCCCTAAGAGCGCGCCCGAGTTGTACCATTTCCCGCGGTCCTATGCGTCCCGTGGATACTTTGCTGACTATGCGTTCGAGGTCGCCCACTTGCTCCAAGGCTTCGCGCAATGTCTCTCGCGCGTCGGGGGTTTTGAACAGATGCTCCACTACGGTTTGACGGTTACGGATAGGGCGCACATCTTTAAGCGGGAATGCCATCCATCTGTGCAGTAACCGTCCTCCCATAGGAGTAATGGTTCTGTCAATGATGTCATAGAGCGTGACACTGTCATCTGTTTGGCCGTGCGCCAGTTCAAGGTTTCTGATAGTGAATCTGTCCAGCCATACATATTTGTCTTCCTCTATGCGGCTCAAGTGTTGGATATGACCTGTCTGCAGGTGTTGTGTCATATCCAGATACATCAGTATTCCACCGGCGGCAGTCACGCCTGCGGGCATTTTTTCAAGCCCGAATCCTTTCAGCGAACTGACTCCCCATAGTTTTTGCAAGCGCTCACGAGCTGTGCTCTCCACCAGCATCCAGTCCTCCAGTTCAAAGGTAAAGTACTTAGTACCGAACAGGTTCTCCATATCAGCTTTACGACCGCGGACGTAGAGCACTTCTTTCGGCGCAAAGTTAGTCAGCAGTTTGTCTATATAATCGCTGTTGCCTTGACCGGCGACGAACTCACCGGTGGAGATATCAAGAAACGCCACACCGATTTGCCCACGCAAGGAGGATTGTTGCGTACGGGAATCCCCCCAATGAAGACAAGCCACCCAGTTGTTTTCTTTCCGGGTAAGTGTCGTGTCCGAATAACTGACGCCGGGAGTGACGAGTTCGGTAACTCCCCGTTTGACCAGTTTCTTGGTCAGTTTGGGGTCCTCGAGTTGGTCGCATATAGCCACTCTCAAACCAGCCCGCACAAGTTTGGGCAGATAGGTATCAAGGGCATGAAAGGGAAATCCCGCCATCTCCAGCGCTTGCGCTGATGAACTGCCGCCGTTGGACCTATGCGTCAAGGTGATGTTGAGTATCTTCGATGCACGTACGGCATCTTCCGCATAGGTCTCATAGAAATCGCCGCAGCGAAAGAGCAGCATCGCGTCCGGATACTGTGCTTTGATGTCGCGAAACTGCTTCATCATCGGCGTCATGTCGTTTGTCATTTTGTCGTTTGCCATTCCTGCATACAATTTTGCGCTGCAAAATTACAAAAAAAAATTGATATACGCAAAAAAAAACGCCCCAAAGGACGTTTTTTTTATGAACAACAGTTTATCTATTAACTTACATCATGCCTCCCATGCCTCCTGCCGGCATAGCAGGTGCCGGATGCTCCTCGGGGTGATCCACAATGACACATTCCGTAGTGAGGAACATGCCTGCTACAGAAGCGGCGTTCTCCAAAGCCACTCGTGCCACTTTGGCTGGGTCAACCACGCCTGCGGCGAAGAGGTTTTCGTATTTCTCCGTCCGTGCGTTATAGCCGAAATCGCCTTTCCCTGCACGTACTTTATCGACCACTACGGCACCTTCTTCTCCCGCATTGGCAACTATCTGGCGCAGTGGCTCCTCGATAGCACGGCGGACAATCTCGATACCTGTCTGCTCGTCTTCGTTATCGCCTTTGACTCCATTAAGAGCCTCCTGTGCGCGGATGTACATTACACCACCGCCGGGAACGATTCCTTCCTCAATGGCTGCACGTGTTGCGCTCAGAGCATCGTCCACACGGTCTTTCTTCTCTTTCATTTCCACCTCGCTGGCAGCTCCTACATTGAGTTGTGCGACACCTCCTGCCAATTTGGCAAGGCGCTCCTGCAGTTTCTCTTTGTCATAAGTGCTCTTTGTGGCAGCAATCTGCGCTTTGATCTGTGCTACGCGGTTAGCGATAGCCTCTTTGTCGCCGGCTCCGTTGACAATGGTCGTGTTGTCTTTGTTGACGGTGATGGTCTCTGCTGTTCCGAGCATATCCAGTGTAGCCTGCTCCAACTTGATACCCTTCTCTTCGCTGATAACCGTTCCTCCGGTGAGGATAGCAATATCCTCAAGCATCTCTTTGCGGCGGTCACCGAAGCCCGGAGCTTTCACAGCGCAGATTTTCAGTTGCGCACGCAGACGATTGACAACCAGTGCTGTCAGAGCTTCGCTGTCCACATCTTCTGCGATGATAAGCAGCGGACGTCCGCTCTGTACGGCGGGTTCGAGAACCGGCAGCAACTCTTTGAGGTTGGAGATCTTCTTGTCGTAGATGAGAATATATGGTTTATCCATCTCCACCTGCATCGTCTCTGTATTGGTTACGAAATACGGACTGATGTAGCCGCGGTCGAACTGCATTCCTTGAACGACATCAATGGTGGTGTCCATGCCTTTGGCTTCGCCGATAGTGATGACGCCGTCTTTCGACACTTTGCGCATCGCGTCAGCTATCAACTTGCCGATCTCCGCATCGTTGTTAGCCGAAACGGTAGCCACTTGCTCAATCTTGTCAAAGTCGTTACCAACCACTACAGCGTTCTTCTTGATCTCTGCCACTACGGCAGCCACTGCTTTGTCAATACCGCGTTTGAGATCGAGCGGATTAGCGCCGGCGGTCACGTTCTTCAAACCAACACCGACGATGGCTTGTGCCAAGACGGTTGCGGTCGTTGTACCGTCACCTGCCTGATCGCCTGTCTTGGAAGCCACTTCCTTGACAAGTTGTGCTCCGAGGTTCTCGGCTGCATCTTTCAACTCCACCTCTTTAGCTACCGTCACACCGTCTTTGGTGATGTGCGGAGCTCCGTATTTCTTATCAATAATGACGTTGCGTCCTTTCGGACCAAGTGTCACTTTCACAGCGTCTGCCAATTGGTCAACGCCACGTTTCAAAGCCTCACGGGCTTCTACGTTATAGGTAATATCTTTTGCCATAATGTTTTTTACTATTTAATCATTTACCATTGGTTATTTTACAATTGCGAGGACGTCACTTTGACGCATAATAAGAAATTTCTCTCCGTCGAGTTCCAGTTCTGTTCCGGCATATTTACCGTAAAGCACTTGGTCTCCGGCTTTCAAAACCATAACCTCATCTTTTGTTCCGTTACCCACGGCGAGGACTTCACCGCGTAGTGGTTTTTCTTTGGCGCTGTCAGGTATGATGATACCTCCGACAGTTTTTTCTTCTGCTGCTGCGGGCTTGATCAGCACGCGGTCAGCTAAGGGTTGAATTTTGCTCATAATGTATATATTTTTAAAATATTTTTAAAAATTAACAGCTTTACAATATTTATTTGTCATTTGACAATCTGACGCTTTAAGCGTGTCAACTTTTATGCCAAACCTGGTATGACTGACAAAATGGCAGAATAGAAAAAAGTTCATTTGATATAAATTCATTTACCATATACGTGTATTCGGAATAGGGTTAGGAATCTTTAAAAGTCTAAAGCAAATTATATCAGGTAACTTCAGAATATAAAACTTGGCGATGTGGACCATATCGCCAACATCGCCAAGCAATTTTGTCATAAAGGATAGACGGACAAAGCATAGTTACTGCAAACAGTTATCCAAAGCAGCTTTGATGGCAGGGATGTCCAGATGCTGACCGATAAAAACGAGTTTCTGCATCCGGTCGCCGTATTGTTCATCCCAATCCTTACGGAGTTGAGGATCGTCAGCCATGAGTTGCATGAGTTCCTCCTTGGGCATAGTAGCGAACCATTCTCCCGCCTTGCGGATATTGAACTGTTTTCCCGCTTGCTCAAAAAGATAACACATGTCATATTCTTCCGCAAAATAGCACATTCCTTTGCAGCGGATGACATTCTTAGGCCAATGAGCCGCAACAAACTCATCAAAGAAACCCAGGTCGAATGGCCTACGCGCGTAATATACATAGGTCTCTATACCGAACTCAGCGAGGTGGTCGTGATCATGATCGTCATGGTCGTGATGATGGTGATGGTGTTCATCCGCATCGTCATCGTCGTCGTCATCATCATCGTCGTGATGATGGTGAGCGTCCTCAACCTCTTGTATCCATTTGGCAGAAGTGGCAGTACGGTCAAAATCAAAGAGATGCGTATTGAGAATCTTATCAAAATCCACGTCGCAATAATCGGTCTCTATGATTTGAGCAACAGGTTGTATCGCTTGTACTATTGCTTTGATGCGTGCCAATTCGTCGGGGCTTACTTCGGATGCCTTGTTCAGCAAGATAATATTACTGAACTCTATTTGCTCGATCACCAAGGCCGCCAGATCTTCCTCTTTGGCAATTGGCTGTTGGCTGTTGGTCATTAGGTCCTCCATAAACTCATCACGGATGCGCAAAGCGTCCACAACGGAGCAGATGCAATCAAGTACGGGAAGTCCGTCGGTGGCGAACTGAGGAACCATCTGCGCGTACGAACATAGCGTTTGCGCAATCGGAGCAGGCTCGCAGATACCGGATGCTTCTATGACGATGTAGTCAAACATTGGCTGTTGGCTATCCGGTGCTATTTTCTGTGCTACCAAGTCGTGCAACTGCTGAATGAGATCCATTTTAAGGGAGCAACAGATACAACCGTTCTGGAGCGCCACAAGCGAATCATCATTCTGAGACACTACTCCACCCTTCTGAATCAAGGATGCGTCAATATTAACCTCTCCTATGTCATTGACAATCACAGCAAAGCGTATCCCCTTGTTATTCGTCAGGATACGATTGAGAAGCGTTGTCTTGCCGCTCCCAAGATATCCCGTGAGCAGCAAGACTGGTATTTTCTGAATCATAATTCTTCTATTATTTTACTTACAAAATCTTTGTAGCCGGCGTTACGACATGTTCTGTCCAAATAAGAGAGGATTGCCTCTTTTCGACCGAAGGTATAGTTGTCCAAAAGTTGTCGTCTTTCTTCGCCTATTTCCTCTGCAAAACGCATATACTCCGCACAGGTCTTTCCGAGTTGCTCGGCGATTGCCAATGCTTTCTCGTCCTCTTTCAGGTCAAAATAAAGAGCAACCATGAAATAAGAAGAGAACTCATTATGCGGAATGTTGTATCCAGGAAGTTGTTCTTCACAGAAATCCAAGACCTCAATCGCTTTCTCATTTTGGTGTTCGCTGAACAATTGCTCTGCCAGTTGAGACAACATCTGCCTGTGCGTGTAGCACATACGTAACGTATTCTCATCCAGATAAATGCCAGGTTTATTGACATTTCCGTATTTGAACTTATGAATCATGTTCTCATACATCTTCTGCGAATTGACACGTGGTTGTCCGTCACGGCTTCGCTCCGGAGTAATCTGATACGCCAATCCCGTGAGTTCCATCCAGGGTTCAAGCCCAAGATAATAACTGTTTCCGACAGAAGCGCAGAAATACATCGGTCTCTGCCAATTATTCGTGGACAACATTTCCATAATCATCATCTCCGAACGGTTGTAGCCACGTTTGGAGGAGAAGAAAATCTTGTCTCCGGAAGGTGTGGACACATACATTCGATTGGTGGGAAGAACCTTGTCTTTCTTTGATCTCAGATAAGCAAATGCGTCTTTGACGGACATCTCTCTCTTGGAATCTTCTGCCTGAGCATAAGCATTAACATCCGCCATGTAATCTTTCTGTTCCCAAGAAATTGGCAGTCCTTCGGATCCGTAGTACGGACGCTTCATCTGGTCGATATACCATTCGGTATTAAGATAGGACAGATTACATACGCGGAGCGAATCACCCACACCTTCAACCTCCTGATTATACCACAGAGGGAAGGTATCGTTATCTCCGTTAGAGAAAAGGATTCCTCCTGCTTCGCACGAATTGAGATAATTAGCTCCGAAATCACGACATACGTAGCGGTCGGAACGGTCATGGTCATCCCAGTTCTGACTTGCCATAAGCGCAGGTACGCCCAGGCACAACAAAGACAAACATATTGCCACAATCGCCTTGCCTGATTCCGATTTAAGTGCTTTGTTTATCCAATCTATGAGTGCAAGCGCGCCCAATCCTATCCATATACAGAAAGCATAGAACGAACCTGCGTACGCGTAGTCACGCTCACGAGGCTGCTCTGGCGTTTGATTAAGGTATATCACAATTGCCAAACCGGTCAGGAAGAAGAGCAGGAATGTGAGTGTGAAGTTCTTGCCTCCCTCAGAAGAACCGTCTTTGCCACGGCGGGTTATCTGCCAGAATATACCGATCAAACCGAGGAGTAATGGCAGGAAATAATAGACATTATGCGCCTTGTTTTCCTTCAAATCCGTTGGCAGGAGAGATTGATCTCCCAATCGGGCATTATCAATCTTCGGGATGCCGGATATCCACTGACCTTTGGTTATGTCTCCATAAGAAAGCAGGTCATTCTGTCTTCCAACAAAATTCCACATGAAATAGCGCCAGTACATAAAATGTACTTGGTAATTGAAGAAGAATCGCAAATTGTCAACAAAGGTGGGACAATAATCCGCTTTCTGCTCCCATCCGCCATTTCCTATATACCCGGACTTGATGGTTTTGAGACGTTTCTTGTTCTCTTTGTTGATTTCCCTGCGTTCTTTTGCCGTCTTGGCATCATCGGCATCTCGGATACCTGCCCACGATTTGTACGCGTTGATATGACTGCCTTGCGACGAATACATTCGAGGGAATATCGTACAGAATTCAGGCTGGTACTTGTAGCCGATCTTGTGACCTGTAACAATATACTCGTCCGGTTTGCCGTCCACATGAGGACGAGGTGCATATTGCGCCTCTCCGTTTTTGTACTCCAATCCTTCATAGCCTCTCGGCGTTCGGTTCAGTTTCAAAGGAGCGCTATAAGTCTGACCATAGAAGAGAGGTCTGTCACCATACTGCTCACGGTTCAGATAATACTTGAGAGCGAACACGTTTCTCGGAGAGTTCTGATCCATAGGCGTTTGCGCATTCGAGCGGATGACGATAGCTGCATACGAACTATAGCCCACCAGAATAACCGCAATCATCAAAATGGTGGTATTGAGCACGCGAGTAGGAATAGCGTCGCGACGGAAAGTCAGCAACAACACAAGGGCTATTCCAAGGATAAGACCCATCCACCATTTTTCAAACAGGAAAGCAGCTCCGGAGAGCATAAACGCCAAAACAAACGACACGATCACTCGTACTCTGTTCGCATCCAGATAGGTCTCAATCACAGCCCAGGCAAGAGCCAATACGGTCAGCACGATATATACCGCCAAACCGGTATTGTACGGACAATGTAAACCGTTGACAAACAACAGCTCAAACCATCCGGCTACGGTCGGGAAGCCAGGAATAATACCGTAGAGGATAACCAGTAACACGGCGCAAGATGCCAGAAATGCCCAAACGAACCCCATCCATGTGAAACGGTAACGGCGGAAATAATAAACCAACCCGATTGCCGGAATCGTCAACAGATTCAGCAAGTGGACACCAATAGACAGACCCATCAGATAAGCGATTGCAATAAGCCATCGGTCTGCCCCGGCCTCATCCGCGTGCTCGTCCCATTTGAGAATAAGCCAGAACACCACCGCCGTGAAGAACGACGAGGATGCATACACTTCACCCTCTACAGCCGAGAACCAGAAGGTATCCGAAAACGTATAGGCCAATGCGCCTACGGCTCCTGCGCCTAACAAACCTATTCCTTTCCAGAGCGAATCAGGCTCCACCAGTTTCTTGGCGAGCGCCGTAATGGTCCAAAAAAGGAAAAGGATAGTGAACGCACTTGCCAATGCCGATAACGCATTCACGCACATAGCCACATGCGACACATCGGAAGCAAATAGGCTGAAGAAATGGCCCATGAGCATAAAGAATGGTGCACCGGGCGGATGGCCAACGTCAAGCTTTGCTGCGCTGGAGATGAACTCGCCACAATCCCAAAAGGATGCCGTGGGTTCCATCGTAAGGAGATACGTGGCTGCCGCGATGGCAAAAACAAACCATCCGCAGACCGTATTCCACAATTTGAAATTTTTCATACAATTATTTATTTTTTAAACATTATGGGCATAGTAAGCCAAATTCGATGCAAAATTACAAAAAAAAGTTGAATGTAGAAAATCAAAACAAGAAAGATTTTCTTTTTTTTGACAAAATAGCACTTTTTTCAAAATATTATACGCGCGTACTTGCGTATATAAAAAAAATGTTGTATCTTTGCGGGCTTTTTACCCAAAATTGAGAAAAATATCAAAAAAAAACTATATTAATTATGATTAACGTTGGAATTATTGGATGCGGCTTCGTTGGTGGAGCCCTGAAAAATTGGTTGGAAAACAACAATCCGGAGTGCAAGTTGTTCATTAGTGACCCATACAAAGGGTATAATGATGACTTGAGCAACATCGACATCGCTTTTCTTCAGATTCACGTACCGACAGAAGAAGACGGAACGCAGGATTTGAGACTGATGACAGAATTGATTTCTAACCTTCCGGACGTGCCGGTTTTTGTTCGCACAACTATTCTCCCGGGCACAAGCGAGCGACTTTCGCGCGAAACAGGACATCATGTTTACTACATGCCCGAGTTCCTCACCGAGCGTACGTTCATTGAGGACTTTAATAAACAAACAATGGTCTTTACAGGCGCTCACGAATTGCTCACGAAAATCTTCGTCGGCAAGAAATTTACTGTCATGTCACCATTAGAGGCTGAGTTGACCAAATACATGCACAATGTGTTCGGAGCATACAAAGTAACGTATTTTAATGCGTGCAAGGAATACTGCGAGAAAATGGGAGCTGACTGGCGCAAGGTGCACACAGGCGTTCTCCTCTCCGGTTACATCAACGACACCCACACATATGTCCCGGGGCCTGATGGCAAATACGGCTACGGTGGCAAATGCTTCCCGAAAGATGTCAACGCCTTCGCTGAAATGACCAAAGGCACATCGCTCGGCACATTGCTCGAACATCTCCACGAACTCAACGTGCATTTCCGCGGCGTAGAGGAACACATCTAAATCCAAACATCTGTCAAACACGTGCCTAAAACCCGTCGAACACCTGTCAAACACGACAACGACACGGAAACGACACGGAAACGACACGAAAACGACACGGAAACGACACGATAACGACACGATAACGGACAGATAGGTAATGCTAAGGTACATAATAGTACGAAATACCATTTTTAATTTATTTAGACAGATTTTTGATTTCCGGTGAGGGAGTTATGGGCTCCATAATGACTGAGCCGGAATCGAAAAGATGGCAAAAGAAATAAAATTTATGAAGATAGCAGTAGCAGGAACAGGATATGTGGGGTTAAGCATCGCTACCCTGCTCGCCCAGCACAACGAAGTGATGGCGGTGGACATCATCCCCGGGAAAGTGGAGATGATTAACCAACGCAAGTCGCCCATTCAGGACGAGTACATCGAGAAATACCTCGCGGAGAAGGAACTCAACCTCACCGCGACACTCGATGCCGAGGCAGCCTACAAGGATGCCGAATACATCGTGATAGCCGCTCCGACCAACTATGACAGCCAGCGGAACTATTTCGACACTTCGGCTGTAGAGAATGTGATTGAGACCGTGCTGCGCGTCAATCCCTCCGCACTCATGATCATCAAATCCACCATTCCTGTCGGCTACACGGAGTCCGTCCGCCGCAAATACAACTGCGGCAACATCCTCTTCTCGCCGGAGTTCTTGCGGGAGTCCAAAGCGCTCTATGACAATCTCTACCCTTCGCGCATCATCGTCGGTACGGTCATGGGTGACGAGCGTCTCACTCGGGCCGCGGAGCGTTTTGCCGCGCTCCTCAGACAAGGTGCTCTCAAAGAGGACATCGAGACACGTATCATGGGCCTTACCGAAGCGGAAGCGGTCAAGCTGTTTGCCAATACCTATCTGGCGTTGCGGGTGAGTTATTTCAACGAACTCGACACCTATGCGGAGATGAAGGGTTTGGACACGCGGGCGATTATTGACGGGGTGTGTCTTGATCCGCGTATCGGTACGCACTATAACAACCCCTCATTCGGTTACGGGGGGTACTGCCTTCCGAAGGATACGAAACAGTTATTAGCGAACTATCGGGATGTGCCGGAGAATCTGATTGGGGCTATAGTGGAGAGCAACCGCACGCGCAAAGATTTTATCGCCGACCGGGTATTGGCGAAAGCGGGGTATTATGATTACTACCAACGCGGGGAGTATGATGCCAAACAGGAGCACGATTGTGTGATCGGGGTCTATCGATTGACGATGAAGTCGAATAGCGACAATTTCCGCCAATCGAGTATTCAGGGGATTATGAAACGTGTGAAAGCAAAAGGCGCGCAGGTCATTATATATGAGCCGACACTGGAAGACGGTAGCACGTTCTTCGGTAGCGAGGTGGTTAACGACTTTGAGCGGTTCAAACGCCGGAGTCAGGCTATTATCGCCAACCGCTATGATGCATGTTTGGACGATGTGAAAGAGAAGGTATATACAAGGGATATTTTCCGTAGGGATTAGTCCGCATCTGTAAGCAAAGGTTTGGCGGAAAAAATAGAACATATCGGTACGAAGGACATTGTGTGGAGTTACGCCGGAACAGCATTTATGATAGGTGCTGGTGTCTTGTTGCTGCCTTTCATATTGAACAAGATGCCACAGGAAACTGTCGGTATATGGAATATCTTCCGTTCGATTACGGCGTTGGTGTTGCTCCTTGATTTCGGTTTCCGACCTTCCTTCGCACGTAATATCAGTTATATTTTCTCAGGAGTTAAAACGCTACAGAAAGAAGGAGTGTCGCAAGCCGGGATTAACGCGGAGGTGGATTACGGGCTGCTGAAGGGCACTTTGGAGGCGATGCGTCGGTTTTACCGGAGAGTGGCGATTGCTGTGTTTGCGCTGTTGGCAACCGCGGGTACTGCCTATTTCTGCTACATCATGCAGAAATACTCCGGGGACCGCATGGACGCAATGATTGCATGGGTAATACTTATTGCCATCAACTGCTATAACCTGTACACGTTCTATTACGATGCACTACTCTTGGGCAAAGGATATGTCAAACGGAGTCAGCAAATCAATATAATCAGCCAAGCGGTTTATATCGGGCTGGCAATTGGATTGATTTGCATGGGATTGGGATTGACGGCTATTGTGGTTTCACAGTTAGTCTCAATAATTATCCGCAGGGTTTTGATGTACCGGGTGTTTTATACGGAGGAGTTGCAATCCTGTCTTGCGGAGACACGGGCCAACGAGCCGAAAGAGGTTCTGTCTGCCATCACACCCAACGCCATCAAAATAGGTTTGACACAATTGGGAGGTTTTTTGGTACTCAATTCCTCGTTGTTGATCGGATCGGCTTTCTTGAGTTTGGAGGAGATTGCATGCTATGGTATTACCATGCAGGTCATGGATGTATTGTCCGGTTGCGGAAAAGTGTTCTATCAATCATATCTGCCGAAGTTGGCGCAATGCAGGGCGGAAAAGGATTTGAATGGTTTGAGACGTTATTACCGGTTGTGCATCGGCAGTTTATGGGTTATTTTTATTGTCGGAGGTATTGTATGGGTATTATTCGGCAACTGGGCTTTGGATATCATACACAGCAAGACACATTTTGTAGTGCCATCCATGCTGTGTGCGATGCTGGCTATCAATATCTTGGAAAACAACCATGCCGTTTCCGCAGGATTTATCATGGCGGACAACAAGATTCCGTTTTTTATCCCCTCTCTGCTGAGCGGAGCGGCAACGGTTCTTCTGTTATGGGTATTCCTATGCCCGTTGCATATGGGTGTTTGGGGTTTGGTTTTGGCGCCGGGCATAGCACAGTTAGCATATCAGAACTGGAAATGGCCAAGCGTTGTGATTAATGAATTATGGGGAAAAGAGGATGAGTAAGTATAGATATCATATTTTTGCGCCGTACAGGGTATGTCCGTTAGGTGCACATGTGGATCACCAGCATGGTTTGGTGTCTGGTTTTGCCATTGACAAAGGAGTCGATTTATGGTTCTCCGTTACAGAGGACGGTAGTGTGCGGTTGAAAAGCCATACTTTCTCCGGCGAGGTCTTGTTACGCATAGATGATAAGACGCGTGTGAAAGAAGGTAACTGGGGCGATTACGTACGCGGCGCTAAATATGCGCTAAGTAAACGGTTCGTGCTCAAGAACGGCATCGAAGGCGAGATAGCAGGTTCGCTGCCTATTGGGGGGTTGAGCAGCAGCGCAGCTGTTCTGATTGCATATGTGATGGCGTTTGCCAAAGCAAATAACATCACACTGACCCAAATGGAGATTATTAAGATCGCCTCTGAAGCGGAGCGTGAGTATATAGGTTTGAATAACGGTATTTTGGACCAGGCGTGCATTACCTTGGGTGAACAAGGCAAGTTATTATTTCTGGATACCGCTACTGAGCAATACCGCCTGGTTGAAGCCGATGATGATCTGGCAGAGTATGAAATCGCTATTATCTTCTCCGGCTTGACACGCAGCTTGGTCAATAGCGATTATAATCTGCGAGTAAGCGAATGTAGGACAGCTGCCTGGTGTATGCAGGCTTACAAGGATCAACCTATCAAACCTCTGGAACTAACCTATCTGCGCGATGTTCCCTTCGAGACTTATGAGTCCACCAAGGACAAGATGCCTGCCCGTTTTGCACGGCGTGCTGCACACTTCTACTCCGAATACCGACGAGTTCGCAAAGGCGTGACAGCTTGGGAAAGCGGGGACATGGAACTATTCGGACAACTGATTAACCAAAGTTGCGAAAGTTCAATACACAACTATGAATGCGGAAGTCCGGAGTTGATTGCCATCTATGATTGCTTGAAAGATTTGCAAGGAGTCTATGGAGGACGTTTCAGCGGAGGAGGATTCAAAGGAGCCGTTATTGCACTGGTTGACCCGAAGCAAAAAGAAGTTGTGGAAAAAACAATTACAGACAAGTATCTGGCACAATATCCCGAATATAAAAAGACATTCAAAATATACTGGGTACATTCGGCAGATGGAGCCCATTTTGTAGAGGAATGAAGACAATAATCATAGCTGCAGGATATGCCACGCGCTTGGGCGAACTGACGAAGAACTTCCCAAAACCGCTACTGAAGATAGGGCACAACACTATCTTGGGTCGGTTGTTGGACGATATTGACCCAATAAAGGATATTGACGAACATATCATCGTGACCAACCACCGCTTCGCGTCTGTTTTTGAGGATTGGGCACACAAGCAACAATACGTCAAACCGATACGTATTATTGACGATGGCACCAGCAGTAACGAAACACGATTGGGAGCCGTGGGCGATCTGCTTTTTGCGATGCAACAACTGAAACAGGATGATGACTTGTTAGTAGTGGCTGCAGACAATCTGCTCTTCTTTCACTTTCAGGACTTTGTGGACTTCGCAAAAGAAAAAAACACCAGTTGCATCATGTATCATGAGCAGCCATCCATCGAAAAACTACAACGCACAGGAGTGGTCGTATTGGATGACAACAACCGTGTGTTAGAGATGGCAGAGAAGCCTCAGCTACCGAAAACGCATCATGCAGTTCCTCCGTTCTATCTCTATATGCGTAAGGATTTGTGTCTTATCCGCCATTCGCTGGAGAATGGTTGCGGTAATGATGCTCCCGGTAATCTGGCACACTATTTGGTGGAGCACACCATAATGCATGCATGGCCAATGAACGGGGAGCGGTTTGATATCGGAAGCCTTGATACTTATTATGAGGCATGTGAGAAATTTGGTTGAGAATATATAGCATGAGCAATACAACGGGAAAACGGTTAGCCAAGAACACGGCATTTATGTACATTCGGATGTTTGTACTGATGGTGGTGTCGTTCTATACCTCGCGTATTGTATTGCGCCAATTAGGGGTCGAGGACTACGGCATTTATAATCTGGTGGGTAGCATAGTAGCAATGTTCAACTCGCTCCGCACTATCTTTGCTTCATCTACACAGCGTTACCTCAATTACGAAATGGGTCAAGGGAATGAGCACAATCTGCGGCTTGTTTTCAACCTCAGTATCCACATCAATTTGATTATAGGCGCGCTGTTTGTAATAGCCGTAGAACTATTAGGCTGGTGGTTTTTTGCCAATGAAATCAATATTGCGCCGGACAGGATGCATCCGGCATTCGTTGTATTCCAATGCGCAGTTGCTATCGCGGCGATAAGCATCATCACTTCTGTCTTTGACGCCGAAATTATTGCTCACGAGCACATGAATTTCTACGCCGTGATAGCCATTGCGGAAAGTTTGATGAAATTAGGCATTGTTTATCTGTTGAGTCGTGCACCGATAGACCGGTTGTCATTCTACGGATTACTGCAATTAGGCGTATGTATTGTCATTCTGGTCATCAATTTCCTGTACTGCAAAACCCATTTCAGCGAAGTCAAGTTCCAACGGATGAGGGACAAGACATACTTCAAGAAGATGACACAGTTTGCAGGTTGGAATTTCTTGGGAAACACAGCATACGCCGTCACACAAAACGGAGTGAATATGCTACTGAACGTATTCGGTGGCCCTGCTGTCAATGCCGCACGAGGAATCGCTTTCCAAGTCAGCGAAATGACGAAACAATTCCTTACAAACGTCAATACGGTGATGACTCCTTACAGTATTAAAGCGTTTGCAGGAGAGCGTCTTGAAGAGTTCCAAAAAGCTATTTTCATCTCCTCGAAAATACTGTTTTACGTGCAACTGATGCTCACTATTCCTTTGGTTTATCTGACACAATGGCTCATCAGTTTATGGTTGGGACAAGTGCCGGAATATGCGGTTGTCTTTCTGCAACTGACTTTGTGTATTTCACTCATCCGCTCTGTTCACGGCCCTATAGACACCATCTTCAAAGCTAAAGGAGAATTGAAATACTACCAAATATCCGAAGGCATTATATTGGCGATGCCTTTAGTTTTGGGATATATTGTATTGAAATTCGGTGCACCCTATGCAAGCGTTTTTGTGTGCTGTATAGCGATGGAACTGGTTAATCTGTTTGTCATGCTGATACTTGCACACAAGATTGCGGGATTCAACAGCCGATCCTACGCAAGACATATTCTTCTTCCTTCGTTCCTATGCATTGTGTGCGCAGGGGGGATGCTGTATATTGTCAGACAGTTGCAACCCATTTGGATACAAGTGCTCATCAGTGTCATCAGTATGGGGATTTGTTCCGGTTTGTGGTGGTGGATTATATTGACCAAAGAGGAACGCACTAACATTTTGTCATTATTACCTAATTATCATGTTCACGATAGCCAAAGATAAATTTGCGACAACGCTGTTGCTGGTAGCATTATTGATGCTATTCTTCGTTCTGCCGGAATGGCAGGCTCCGATAACGCTGACCATGTGGGCAGCAGTGGTTGTATTCTGCATAAGGCGGATCAAAGAGAGGCTGTTGCTCCTTTTATTTGAAATCACACTCTTCACCTTCCTCATGACACGATTGGTATTGCCCGATCTGTTCACTACCGGATATATAGCCAACGATGCGGACGGAGTTGTCAGGATGTTCGACAAAGAGACATTGCGCTTCATATATACCACGCTTGTAATCAGTATTATCGGTTCATACCTTGGGTATAGCATGGTCTCTGAAAACACGGAAACTCATGTCTCTACGTACGATAACCAGACTCCATATATAGCAAGTGTACGAAGAATGAGTAAAATACTCTCCGCTATATGCTCCGTTTTCTATGTCGCATTACTCGCGGAAAAAGCCATGTTTGTATTCCAAAACGGCTACTTTGCCATGTATGCGGAATTCGACAGTCAACTACCCGGCATAGTACACAAATTAGCATCGCTTTATGTGCCTCTGTTATACTTGTTCCTCGCTACGCTGCCCTCCAAATCGGAAGCCCGTTTCCATATATTATTATACATGGTTGTAGCCATCAGTTCCCTCGCTACCGGCGGACGTACCATATTTATGTTGTCGCTCGTTTTTATATTCTTCTATTATGTATTACGCAATTTCACATCACCGGAAGACCCGTGGTTGTCTCGTAAAGCCATTATTATTATCATCATCGCAGTTCCATTACTGCTAAGCGGAATGTTCCTTATTGATTTTATCCGCGCAGACAAAGAGATGGAAGAAGAAGGAAGTGTTATCAACTTACTGGTCAATTTTTTTTACCAGCAGGGAACAAGTTGTCAGGTAATCGGCCTAACCTACCAAATGCAAGATATTCTTGATGACGGACGTATTTTCTCCTTCGGGCAGATTATCGACAACTTCAATAAGAATTTCGTGTTCCAACTCATGGGAACGGCCGTAGAGTATCGTCCGCAAACGGAAGAAATGGCCCAATATGGTCACTCGTTAGCTAATACGCTAACCTATTACACGAAATACAAAAGTTTCCTTTCTGGCGTAGGTTTGGGAACATCCTACATTGCAGAAGTATGGCATGATTTCGGGTATATCGGATTGCTATTATGGAATATTATGTACGGAGCTCTGTTTGCGAAGTTGTACCAATGGATACGGAAAGGACTATGGGTATGCGCATTCGGATTAATCATCATCCCCGATATTATCTATGCCCCGCGCGGTCAAGCCGCAGCTTTCCTCAATATATTTTTCAGTGTAACAATTCTCGGTGTATTTCTAATTATACACTTGATGGCCAAACATCTATCCAAAGACAATGAGAATACTGGTGTTCATTGATCATATGGCAGGCGGAGGAGCAGCAAGAGTTACCTCTGTGATGTGTAACGGACTAGTACAACGTGGATACGAAGTCTTATTGGCGTACAACGGTCAACGGAATACTCGATATGCTCTCCATGAGCATGTGCGACGAATTGATAACACCGTACTCCGCAGAGGGAAGAATCATTGGGCAGGCGTAGTCCTACTGATAGAACGAGTACGACGCTATAAACAAATCATCCGGAAAGAGCAGCCACATGTAATTATCGGAGTAGAACCGGAACCGTATCTATATGCGCGTTTAGCGAGTATCGGACTTGGTATTCCCGTTATTGCAGTCGATCATACATCGTACCGCCGCAAACAACATTGGTTCACTCATTGGATTAGATGGCGGGCATACCGGTGGGCAAACAAGGTAAGTATATTAAGTCACGCCGATGAAGCGATATTGGGAAAGCACATCCCTCAAAAAATAGTAATACACAACCCATTATCTTTCCCCATTTGCGAGACAGAGACTCAAAGGGACAAGATTATACTATGTGTAGGAAGACACGATGCCTGGGAGGTAAAAGGTATAGACCGAATGCTTCGTATCTGGAAAGCCATTTGCCCTTCACACCCTGAATGGCAGTTGGTTATTGCAGGGATCAAACAAGACGAAGGATTACCTCCCCAAGTGACATTTTTAGGCGAAGTACAAGACATGCCGACGCTGTATCAACGAACCGCCATCTTTGCTTTACCAAGCCGCGTGGAAGGTTTTCCTATGAGTCTGCTGGAAGCCGGTTCTCAAGGATGTTGTTGTATAGCCTTCGCACTGGGGAAAGTAACAGAAGAAATATACGAAAACAGCAAGAGCGGTATCATTGTACCGGATGATGATGAACAAGAATTTGCCGTACAACTGAACCGTTTAATGGACGATGCCGACCTGCGTAAGTCTTTCTCGCAGAAGATACGTGAAGAAATGCGCCGGTTCTCGGTAGAACAGTTTATTGATGCATGGGAACAAATATGTAACGAAGTATGCAGAGTATGACACATATATTAATCATAGCGGACGGCTATCCGAGTAAAGGTTTGCCCTACTCGGCTTTCATCGCCAATATTGCTCAAGAGATGACGCGCCAAGGGATGAATGTGTCCGTTATTGCTCCGCAATCACTAACCAAACACTGGTTGCGGCATGTGCCATTGGCCCCAAGACATTTCACTCAAGAAACAAACGGAAAGACCATCCATGTCTATCGTCCCTGGTCCATTACTGCCGGCGACGGACGATTCGGATTTATTACCCGGTGGTGTAACAAAATTGTCACAACATGCACGGCTAAACGATTGAAAACACCGGATGCCATCTATGCCCATTTCTGGCTCAATGCATTAATGGCTATTCCGTATGTGCAGGCAAAGCAAATCCCTCTCATTGTGGGAACCGGAGAAGATGTCATCCCTGCGGAACAAATCAGTACGCGCGCAAAAGAATGGCTGAGAGAAAATGTAAAGGCAGTCATCTGCGTAAGTAGTAAGAACATGCGTGAAAGTGTCGAGAAAAGTCTAGGATTGTCTCGTAATTGTCTTGTTTTACCCAATGCTTACAATGCTTGCGAGTTCTATCCTGAAGACGGAAACGCTATGCGTCGGAAATATGGTATCGAAGCCAACGATTTCGTAGTGGCGTTCTGTGGGCGTTGGAATGACCGTAAAGGAGTATTCCGTGTAGATGCCGCCCTTAAACAACTGAATGACCCACATATCAAAGCCATCTATATCGGCAGCCCGATGGACAACTGCAAGGAAGAGCCGGATTATGCACATATTGCATTCAAAGGGCAACTTCCGCACGACGAAATAGTCCACTATCTGAATGCTGCAGATGTTTTTGTGCTACCGAGCAAGGCGGAAGGATGTCCCAATTCTGTCATCGAAGCGATGGGTTGCGGTTTGCCGATTATCTCTTCAGACCTGCCGTTCAACGACGATATATTGGATGAAACAAACAGCCTGCGTGTCCATCCATCCGACGTGGACGCCATTGCGCAGGCTATCCGGAAAATAAAAGAGGACACGGGATTGCGGAATCGCCTCGTTCAAGGTGCAAAAGCCAAAGCACAGACGCTACGCTTGGACGAACGAACTAAACGAATACTGCAAATCATACAAGAACAGAAATGACAACAAAGCGGTGGGAACATATTGATCTGACACGTGCAATAGCGGTAATATCCGTTGTTGCCTATCACTTTCTGCATATAGACGAGATAGAAGGACTTAACACCGTTATTAACACCTATTTCCTTTCCATCTTTTTCTATCTCTCGGGACTTTTGCTGCGTCCTGAAGCCGACAAGGCATGGATTATAAAGAAAGCCAAACGCTTGTTAGTGCCGTTGGTCGCCTTTACCATCCTATACATCCCAATTCTGTCATTATGCAAAGGCGAACTCATCGGTACAACTCTATCCGACATGTTCCGTTCCGACTCCAAAGGCGGATATTGGTTTGTTTATACTCTGTTCTCGGCAATGGCACTCATTTGGTTGATTCATTATATACATAGTGTTTTTGCACTACCGAAACGGTTATATCCTGTACTATTGATATTGCCGTGGGTGATAGCCTTTGCGCTCAGCATCTTTCTGCCGCAAGAAATATCCTATTGGTTAAGCATTCCTTCTTTCCGCAGATATTATCTGTTTATCCTTTTGGGAATGCTTTGTCAGGAAATACGCCCGCAACGGTATTTTACAGAAACCATAAGTTACGCCACCTTAGGCGGGTTTTACCTGCTGTTTATCGTGCTATCGTTGTGGAAATTTCAAACGGTGGATTCCAATTTAAGTTTTGCAGTATGGTTTGTGGCCAACGTATTCGGGTGTCTTTTCATAACAGAAACATGCCGACGCATATGCCAAAAACATCGCATACACCGGCTGACACAATGGCTATCGGAAGACAGTTTGGGAATATATCTGGTCCAATTCATTATACGAGAAGTTAGTAGAAAACCGTTTATGTCACTCACGCTTTCTCCGTATATCAGTTTTATCCCGTACACAATCGTACTGCTAACCGCCTCTCTGACAATAACACGTTTGATACGGAAGAACAAAAAAACAACAAAAATCTTTTTAGGTCAATAAAAACAACATGGTCGTTGGACTCAATTTCATAGCATTACCGAATGAGCAAGGTTCCGGAGCTTTCCATTACATCCGCAACCTGCTTTCCGTCATGAGCGAATACACTCTCCATGACACACATTTCATCGTCTATAAGCAACGTCAGATACACGCTGCGTACATAGGCATGCCAGCCAATGCGGACGTGGAATATGTCGATGTACCGACACTGGGAAACGGTTGGAAACGGATAGTATTCGAGCAAACACTTTTCTACCGGTACATCAAAGCCTGCGATGTATTCTACAGTTATTGCACCTCTATGCCGCTTCTTGTTCACGCCAAACGTGTGTTCACGCTACACGATGTCTATTATCTCTCCAACCCGGAACGTTACGGCTGGCTCCAACGCACCTATCTGAAAGCCATAACGCAGCTCTATGCAAAGCGTGCCCACGAGATACTGACCGTGTCCAAGTACAGCATGAAACAGATCGAAACTTTTATTCCTGTATCCCGAAACAAAATACGTCT
Source organism: uncultured Bacteroidales bacterium (assembly GCA_900319995.1). GTDB lineage: Bacteria > Bacteroidota > Bacteroidia > Bacteroidales > Paludibacteraceae > Colicola. The sequence goes on along the minus strand of ONQO01000006.1, from coordinate 21,813 downwards.
GACCTATAATATTCTTCCCGCGCACGCGATAGAAGAACAGAAAACGGATATTCCGGATAAACCGTATTTCCTTTTTGTCGGCAGTATCCAACCCTCCAAGAATATTATCCGTATGGTGGACGCTTTTGAACAATTCAACACGGATGGAAAATACCAACTGATTATCGTCGGGAAGCCTCTGCACGCAGCAGAAACCATCCTTTCGCACCTCTCCGGAAAGCCGGACGTATGTTATTTAGGATACCGCTCCGACAAAGAAATAGCGTGGCTTTACCGCCATACAGAAGCCGTTGTTCTGGTGAGTCTATGCGAAGGATTCGGCATTCCACCTTTGGAGGGTTTTCTCTATGGGAAACCGGCATTGGTGGCAAATGCGACGAGCCTTCCGGAAGTAGTCGGAGATGCCGGAATAAAAGTCAATCCGCTGGATATCAATGATATAGTGAAAGGATTCCAACAGGTTACAGACTGCAAAGACGAACTTGTCCTACACACACACAAGCAGATAGAGTTGTTTGATAAAAACACAACTTGCGAAATATGGATGAATAGTTTACACATCAATTACACCAAATGAACAACCCGAAAGTCATAGTATTGCTGCCCGTTTACAGGAAAGATTCGCCGGTCTATCTGCGCTTGTCCGTGGATAGTATGTTGGCGCAGACTTACAAGCCGCTTCATATCCTCATCGGCATAGATGGTTCCATTGAAGGCGAACTGGCAGATACGATACAATCATACGCGCGTCAAGAGCGCATAACGATTCTGCCGTTTGAGGAAAACCGCGGCCTCGCAGCTCTGCTCAACGATATGATTCGTTGGGCTCAGACACAAGGCTATACGTACTTTGCGCGAATGGATGCCGACGATATATCGCTACCGGAACGTATTGAAAAACAGATGGATTTCCTGTTAGCACATCCGGATATCGATGTAGTAGGCGGGGCTACCAACGAGATAGACGAAAACGGTAACGACCGCCATAAAATCAACCACTATCCGCTTACTCCGGATGCATGCTACCGGTATTTTGCCAAGCGGAATCCGGTTGCTCATCCAAGCGTCATCATCAAACAATCATTCTTTGACAAAGCGGGATGTCTATATCGTCCCGAATTCCGCCAAAACCAGGACACCATGCTGTGGTTTGACGGATTGAAAAAAGGAGCCCAGATAGCCAACATACAGGATATAGTACTGAATTTCCGGGTCAACGGAGAGTTTTTCATCAAACGCCGCAACGGATGGACATATGCAAAAGGGCTACTCAAGGAACGGAAAACGATTAACCAAGAACTGCACTACGGATGGAAAGCCACGCTGTATGCATACCTATTGTTCATGTTCCGTATATCACCAAGTTGGATAATCCGCCTCGCCTATAAAATATTATAATGTATGAAACTTCTCAAATACATATTTGACCGCACAATGGCACTCATAGGATTGCTCTTTTTATGGCCGGTATTGCTTGTCGTTGCCCTGCTCATCAAAATCCGCATGCCCGGTCCAGTGCTATTCGTTCAGCAGCGAGTTGGGCGAAATGGTGTGCTGTTCAACTGCCATAAGTTCCGCTCTATGACAACTATTCACGGAGGAAGCAGCGTTAGTGTAGCCGGTGAAGCGCGTATCACCCAATTGGGTGCCAAATTGCGAAAATACAAATTGGATGAATTGCCGGAACTATGGGACGTGCTTATCGGTAATATGTCTTTCGTCGGACCACGACCAGATGTACCCGGTTACGCGGATCAACTGCAAGGAGAAGACCGTATTATCCTTTCTCTCCGCCCTGGTATAACCGGTCCGGCAACACTCAAATACCGCAACGAGGAAGAATTATTGGCAACCGTCGAGAACCCTGTCCAATATAATAATGAAGTGATTTATCCAGACAAAGTGCGCATCAACCGCTATTATGCGGAGCACTATTCATTTATGGATGACCTGAAAATGATTTTTTGCACCGTATTAGGAAAACATATGATATACAACCACGAAATAATATAAACATATGGATCGTAAAACAATATTTTTATGTCTGGCTCATATGTCTGAAAAAGGCTTGGAGCAAAAGTACATTAAAGAGGCTTTCGACACCAACTGGGTAGTACCCCTTGGACCCAATGTCAACGCGTTTGAACACGACTTGGAGCAATTTATAGGCATGGACAAACGCGCCGTTGCATTGTCCGCCGGAACAGCGGCGGTACATCTTGCGCTTATCGGATGTGACGTCGGTCCCGGAGACGAAGTTTGCGTGCAATCCTTCACTTTCTGCGCCAGCTCGCACCCAATCAAGTATCTTGGAGCAACCCCCGTGTTCATCGATTCCGAGAAAGAAACATGGAACATGGATCCTGAACTGCTCGAACAAGCAATTCTGGATCGCAAAGCCAAAACAGGCAAGTTCCCGAAAGCCATTGTACCGGTAGCACTCTACGGCATGCCATACGACTGTCGCCGTATTATGGATATCAGCAATAAGTATGGTATTCCAGTCATCGAAGACGCGGCAGAGGGATTTGGCAGCCGCTTCAAAGGACAAGTGCTGGGTACATTCGGTAAGTATGGTGTACTGAGTTTCAACGGCAATAAGATGATCACCACTTCCGGTGGTGGAGCACTCATCTGCGCTGACGAAGAACAGAAAAACAAAATTATGTGGTACGCCACACAAGCGCGTGAGGCCTATCCGTACTACCAACACGAAGAGATTGGATATAACTACCGTATGTCCAATATATGCGCCGGTATCGGTCGCGGACAAATGACCATCGTTAATGATCATATTGCCCACCACAAGCACGTGCAGGCACGTTATGCGGATTTACTAAAGGACATTCCGGGTATTCATCTGCATGAAGCACCAAACGCTGACTATGATGCCAACTATTGGCTCTGTACCATCACGATTGATCCGGAGGTCCGTATTAAAGGCCAAGAGAACGCATATAAAGAGACCGTCAAATCGGCTGTAGGCGGTGCGGCTGGTGTTATCCATCAAGTCGATTCACCCACAACTGACTGCCAGCCAAATGACAATGTAGAAGCACTGCGGATGTATATGCTCGAGCGTAAGATTGAGGCGCGTCCAGTATGGAAACCTATGCATAAACAGCCTGTCTATGCCAACTGTCCTGCTTACGTGAATGGGGTTAGTGAAGCTATCTTCAAAATAGGTATGTGTCTGCCTGCGGGACCTATGGTAACCGACGAAGATATCGATTATATCGTTGAACAGATTAAAAATGCTATACAATAATATGGAAAGAAAAGTAAGAGTTCGTTTTGCGCCAAGTCCTACAGGTGCATTACACATTGGCGGTGTACGTACCGCGTTGTACAACTATCTGTTCGCACGTCAGCACGGCGGTGACATGTTGCTGCGAATCGAAGATACGGACAGCACACGCTTTGTGCCCGGAGCAGAAGAGTATATTCTTGAAGCCTTGGATTGGCTTGGCATTGAGATTGATGAAGGGCTTCGCGCAGCTAAATCACAAAGTACAAATGGCAAATTACAAATTGAAGCTGTCGGCTCTCATGGCCCTTATCGTCAGTCCGAGCGACGCGAAATCTACCATCAGTATGTAAAACAACTGTTGGATAGCGGCCATGCGTATATTGCTTTTGACACGCCGGAAGAACTGGAAGCCAAACGTGCGGAGATTCCTAATTTCCAATACGATGCACGCACGCGTATGCAAATGCGCAACTCTTTGACCATGCCGGCAGAGGAAGTACAGGCACTATTGGACAAAGGCGAGAAATACGTAGTCCGGTTCAAAGTGGAGCCGGACGAGGATGTACATGTGCATGACCTCATTCGCGGAGAAGTGGTTATCAACTCCAATATCCTTGATGACAAAGTGCTCTATAAATCCGCAGATGACCTTCCTACCTATCACCTCGCCAATATCGTGGATGACCATTTGATGGAGGTCAGCCATGTCATCCGGGGAGAGGAATGGCTACCTTCTGCCCCACTACATGTTTTACTCTATCGCGCGTTCGGCTGGCAAGATACGATGCCTCAGTTCGCACACCTGCCGTTGCTCCTCAAACCGGACGGAAACGGCAAACTGTCCAAACGCGATGGTGACCGACTTGGATTCCCTGTCTTTCCTCTTGAGTTCCACAATGAGAAAGACGGAACCGTTTCATCCGGCTACCGCGAAAGCGGATACCTGCCCGAGGCGGTTATTAATTTCTTGGCGTTACTCGGATGGCATGGATCGGGGGACCAGGAACTGTACACAATGGATGAGTTAATCAAAGAGTTCTCCCTTGACCGTGTGTCCAAATCCGGTGCTAAATTCGACTACGAGAAAGGAAAATGGTTCAACCACCAATACCTCCAACTCCGCAGCAATGAAGAACTTGCAGAGATGTTCATCCCGGTTCTGGAAGAAAAAATGTCAAATGACAAATGTCAAATGGCAAATGACAAAACGATGATCGCCAAAATCATCGGCTTGACAAAGGATCGCGTTAATTTTGTTCCGGAACTATGGGAGCAGACAAACTTCTTCTTCGTAGCCCCAACAGAGTATGATGAGAAATCACTCAAAAAACGCTGGAAGGAAGACTCGCCGCGTCATATGCAGGAATTAGTCGCACTCCTTGAAACCGTTAGTGAAGAAGATTGGCACAAGTCCTATGAGACTACAAATGATGACGGAAATGCCGTTACACGCTGGCTTTTGGACGATGTAGTCATGCCGTGGATTGCTGAAAAAGAGTACGGTGTTGGCATTGTGATGAATGCTTTCCGTATCTGCCTCGTTGGGGCTGCACGTGGTCCGCATATTTGGGAAATAACCAACATCCTCGGCAAAGAAGAAACCCTCCGCCGTGTCCGCTTCGCCATAGAAAAAATAGGATAACATCTATCCGTCACTCATGACTCCGCGCGAAGCATTACATACCTATTTCGGATACGATGATTTCCGTCCATTACAGGCGGAAATCATCGATTCGGTGTTGTCGGGCAAAGACACGCTGGCGCTGATGCCTACGGGCGGAGGGAAGAGTATCTGTTTTCAGGTGCCGACGCTTGTCATGGCACACGACAACCCGGAGAAGCGTTTATGTATTGTAGTCACTCCGCTGATAGCGTTGATGCGTGACCAAGTGACGAACCTTCAGGAAAAAGGTATTCACGCAGCAGCCGTTTATTCCGGAATGAGTTATGACAAGCAGCGAGTAGCGCTGGACAATTGTCTCTATGGCCCTTACCATTTTCTCTATTGCTCGCCGGAAAGACTTGAGAGTGAGGAATTTAGAAAACGTTTGGCAGATTTACCGGTCGGACTGATCGCTGTGGATGAAGCTCATTGTATCTCACAATGGGGATATGATTTCCGTCCGTCCTATCTGAATATAGCGGAAGTACGCAAACTGCTGCCCGATGTGCCTGTTCTGGCATTAACGGCAACCGCTACACCGGAAACGATAGATGACATACAGGACAAATTAGCGTTCCAAGAAAAGAACGTATTACGGAAATCGTTTCACCGGGAAAACCTCATTTACGTAGTACGCCGCACAGAGAAAAAAGAAGAACAGGTTGCACATATCCTCTCTCGTGTACCCGGTTCAGCCATCGTCTATGTCCGCAACCGCAAACGTGCCCAAGAACTATCCGAATGGCTCAATTCTCAATTCTCAATTCTCAATTCTCAATTCTATCACGCCGGTCTTACAACCCAAGAACGCAACGAACGGCAAGAAGCGTGGACACGAGGCGAGACACGTGTCATCGTAGCCACCAATGCGTTTGGCATGGGCATTGACAAACCCGACGTGCGAATCGTCATTCATTATGACTTACCTTCCAACCTGGAGTCCTATTATCAGGAAGCGGGCCGCGCGGGACGAGACGGAAAAACCGCTTACGCCGTGTTGCTCTACAACGAATCAGAGGACAAAGCCAAAGCACGCAAGCGAATCACGGATAATTACCCTCCCAAAGAGTTCATCGAACAAGTCTATCACAAAACGATGGACTTCTTGCAGATAGGTGCTGGAAGCGGTTTAGGACACCGGTTCACTGTACACATGGACCAGTTGTGCCACATAATGAAACTACCGGTAATACAAACCTACTCTGCGCTGCATATCCTGACGCAAGCGGGATACATTGACTTTGAGGAAGAACATGAGACGCAACCGCGTGTACAAATCCACATTCCCAGGTACCAACTCGGCGAATATAACCTCTCGCGCGAACAGGCAGAACTATTGGACTTGCTCATGCGCAGTTATACAGGCATTTATACGGAACTACAATACGTCCGCGAAGCTGACACAAAAACCACTCACGATTTGCTTGTTTCGCTTGCTCAACGGGGCATCATAACCTATATTCCGCGTTCGGTGGGATGTTGCCTTACTATGACAAACGAGCGACAGACGGAAATCTATCTGTCGCCAGCTATCTTCGAACAACGCCAAGTGCGCTTTGTTGCAAAAATGAATGCGATGGTCGAATATGCCGACCAAAACCAATTCTGTCGCGAGCAGATTCTACTTGCTTATTTCGGGGAGAACGACGCTCCCGTTTGCGGACGGTGCGATGTTTGCAGAGACCTCATGCACAGAGTCCTGACCGAATAACTCCGAATCTTCTCCCAACAACTTCTGCATCTCACGAAGTTCCTCTTCTGTGATGGACTTGTCACGGTCTTTGAGTCCCATCAGAGGTCCGAAGAACACTTTCAGCAATGCGCGACTTACTACCTTGCGGAAACTGAATTTAGGATTGTTCGCATCTCCGGTAACGGGAACGTCCAGCAATATCATATCTTTCGAGGACGTTAGTGTCATGAAACCCATACGTACCGGCACATTTCTGTACGGAGCTTTCGTTCCGCGCTCTTTTTTGCCGATGCGGGGATGGTCTATCTCTATTCGGTTATTACCCTTCATCTGACCGGATATGACATCTATCTTACTGTCCAACAGAAGCATTCCTTGCTCAATCGGATAGCCGGTGTAGTTACGGCATAAAGCATCGAATTCCGCTATATTGATTCCGCGCATTTGCATACTGATTTTCGTGTCCCGCTTTGCCAAATCCAAATCTCCGGTCAGCGAACCACTCAACGTTCCGCCTGTCTCCGTTACGGCATCCAAAGAAAGACGAGTAATACCGTCAGTTGTCAGATTACTGCCGGAGACTTGCACACTCTTCAGATTGTAACGCCATTCGTGTGTTCCGGATTTGTCAACGAACTGCACGTCACTCAATGTGAGATTACCACCATAACGGATATCTTGGATATTTGCCAAATCGCCGGCTACTTGCAAGTTTCCATTCACTATCGCAGCTATCTCTTTGTCTTTCAGATAATCTTCCAATAGAGGCATCAGCACATCCGTATGTACGTCTTGAAGAGCCAATTCAACATCATACAGCCCTGATTTCATACGGTAACCTGCTTTGACGCCTACTTGTCCGCCGGAGGCAAGGCCGAACTCAAGACCGGCTTTGGTTTTCTTGTTGTCGAAATACAAACCCGGGATATTGAGTGATATATCTTCTATCTGCCATTGTTTGTTCTTCTCTATATCGTGATAACGGACAGTACTGTTGCTGATGCGGATATCTCCGATGCCTACCTTCCATCCACTGGCCGTACTGTCTTTCTCCGTTGTATCTGCCGGTTCTGTAAAACGATTGACGATGTCCGAGAAATTCAGACAACTGTCATACTTGAGGACTTGACCGTCAAATCCATCCAATCGTATCGTCCTTATTTTCACGTCTTTAGCCAACAACAGCGGATATGCCACACGGACATGGAGTTGGTCAAAAGCGATAAAGTCCGTCTCTCCGTCCTGCTCCTTGCATGAGAAACCTTTTAATGTCACTCCTCCTGAGAAAGGATTAATGAGGACGCTTTCCACATGCAACTCGCGTCCAACCCAGTCCATGCCCTTGGTATTAACCAAATGACGAGCTATCGGAGACGCGATTAACAATACCAAAGTGAAGAGGAGCACTATAATTAGCGCTCCCCATCCTAAACATTTCGCAATTTTTATTTTGCTTGCTTTTTCCATTACTCTGCGGCGAGGGTGATGCGGCGGAAGTCGGTGATTACTACGCCTTTGGCTTTGAGTACATCCTTCACAAGTTCTTTGGACTCGCTCATAATATACTGTTGCTCAACGAGAGTATTTTCTTTCAGGAATTTGCCAAGACGTCCTTGCGCAATCATCTCAATCTTCTTAGCTTGATTAGCGAGGTTAGCCTCTGCCTCTTTCGCTACGTTCACACGTATATCGCGAGCAATTTGTGCTTGTTCCTCGGTCAACCAGCCCTTTGTGGTGTTGGACGCAATGTGATCGTCGCTATCGCAATGAGCAGGATTCAAACCGGCTTTACGCAATGCGTTCTCAATAGCCTTGGTGATCTCGTCCTGTTTGGTCTTCTCGATAGCTACTTCGAGCTCATGTTTCTTAACGTCCTCGGATACGTGATCTGCGTCAAGAGCAATCGGGCTCATTGCGGCTACTTGCATGCTGATGCCGTGAACGGTCTCTTGGTCTGCACCAGCCTCTGCCGCTACGAGCGAACTCAGCTTGTTGCCAAGGTGGTTGTACGCATCTACGACGGGTGCCTCAAGGCATGCATAGTCTGCCAACTCCATCTTCTCACCCGTTACGCCGGAACGCTCGGTGATAATCTCTGCCACGGTAAAGTTACCGATTTTGAGATTCTTAAGCTCTTCCTGAGTACGTACTTTGTTATCCAAAGCAGCATCCAAAATGAGTTTAACCATGCCAACGAAGTCTTCGTTCTTGGCAACGAAGTCGGTTTCGCACTTAACGCCAACGATGGCGCCGAAACCGTCTTTCACTTTAGCCAGTACGCAACCTTCCGAGGCCTCACGGTCGCTACGCTTTGCTGCGATAGCCTGACCGCGTTTGCGGAGAAGATCTTTGGCTACTTCGAAATCGCCGTTTGCTTCTTCAAGGGCTTTCTTTACGTCCATCATACCGGCACCGGTGATGTCACGCAATTTCTTTATATCTGCTAATGTTACAGCCATAATCAATTCTCAATTATCAATTATCAATTATCAATTACTCTGCCTCCTCTGCTTTCGGCTCTTCTTTAGCTTCAGGAGCTTTCGCCTCTGCTACTTTCTCTGCCTCTGCTTTGGGAGCGGCTTTGCGGATACGCTGACGGCGCTCTTTGGGAGCCGGTGCTTCCTCTGCTGCTTGGGCTTCTGCCGCATTCTCGTCAGCCTTCTCTACTTTACGCTCCTCAAGACCCTCTTTGATGGCATCGCATACTGCGCCGAGGATAACGTCAATAGCCTTGGTCGCATCGTCATTGGCGGGGATTACAAAGTCAATATTGTTCGGGTTGGAGTTCGTATCAACGATTCCGAATACAGGGATTCCGAGACGGTTTGCCTCTGCTACGGCTATTTTCTCTTTGATGACGTCCACTACGAATACGGCGCTCGGAAGACGAGTCATGTCGGCGATAGAACCGAGGTTCTTCTCCAGTTTCTCACGCTGACGGGCAATTTGCAGTTTCTCGCGTTTGGACACGTTATCCAACGTACCGTCGCTCGTCATCTTGTCTATCTGACTCATTTTCTTGACTGCCTTACGAATGGTGGGGAAGTTGGTAAGCATACCACCAGCCCAACGCTCGGTAATATAAGGCATGCCCACTTCCTGTGCACGTGCTGCTACTACTTCTTGAGCTTGTTTCTTCGTGCCTACAAACAGCACTTTGCGACCACTACGTGCAAGATTCTTGAGCGCCTCTGCTGCCTCTTCGATTTTGAGGGCTGTCTTGTTCAGGTCGATGATGTGAATACCATTACGCTCCATGTAGATGTAAGGAGCCATGGCGGGATTCCATTTGCGTTTGAGGTGGCCAAAATGTGCGCCGGCCTCCAACAATTGATCAAAATTTGTTCTCATTGTTTTTTGTTTTTGGGCTATTAGCTGTTGGCTGTTAGCTTTTTTGCCCGATTAATTAATTGTTAAATATAAAGTTAATTTCCGTTCATCTCTGCTCGCGTACACGCACGTTCCTTAAATAATACGCACGCATGGCTAACCGTTTAACGTTTTCTTGAAAAGAAAACCATTTTAACTATTTAACCATTTAACGAACAAAGACAACTGTGTGGTAATTTTCATTATGAAAAGTCCACACAGTTTGGATTTGTTCCTCGTTCGCTTAACGTTTGCTGAACTGGAAGTGCTTACGAGCCTTCGGTTGACCGGGTTTCTTACGCTCTACCTCACGAGCGTCACGAGTCATGAAGCCTTCTGCCTTCAAGGCAGCCTTGTCTTCCGGATTAATCTTTACCAAAGCACGGGCGATTGCCAAACGCAATGCCTCTGCCTGACCTTTGAATCCACCACCGTCAAGCGTTACCTTGATATCGTATTTCTCTGCAACGCCGAGCTTGTTGAGCGGCTGGAGTACGATGTAGCGCAGAATAGAAGACGGGAAATAAGTCTCGATGTCGCGACCGTTGATAACGATTTTGCCGGCACCTTCATTTACGTAAACGCGGGCTACTGCCTCTTTACGACGTCCTAATGCATTAACTGTTTCCATATCTTCTATTATTTCAGGGTGTTAATATCAATTACTTTCGGTTGTTGTGCTTGCATATTGTGCTCTGCACCGGCGAAGATGTACAGATTGTTGATCTGACGAGCGCCAAGGCGGTTCTTCGGCAGCATGCCTTTTACTACTTTGCGAACGAGTTTGTCTGCTCCTTTGGCCATCAAATCAGCCGGAGTAAACTCACGTTGACCACCGGGGAAACCTGTGTAGCGTACATATACGCGGTCGTTCCATTTGTTGCCGGTCAATTGAACTTTGTCGGCATTCACGATGATTACATTGTCTCCACAATCCACATTTGGCGTGAACGACGGTTTGTACTTACCACGGAGGAGCTTGGCTACCTTCGTGCACATACGACCAAGAATCTGGCCCTCAGCATCAATTACGACCCACTCTTTCTTCGCAGTCGTTTTGTTTACCGATGCTGTTTTGTAACTGTTAAATTCCATTAATGTTGTTTGTTTTAGACCGAACCGACAGACATCTTTACGGTTTCCGTACTTTGTTACTTTGTTACTTCAACTCACTGCCCAGTCCGGCGATTAATAATTATTATTTCTTATGCTTTTAAGCGTGTGTTACACACATTCACGCGAAAAAGCCTGCAAAATTACTACTTTTTTTTGACATGACCAAATTTTTTTGCAAGAAAAATAAAAAAAACACGTTATTTGGTAGATTTTGTCCGCTTATGCACTATTTTGCCTTTTAAAAACACGCACATAAACGAATCACTAACTTTTACCACACCTACCACAAGACTCGTACCTGCCAATACTAGACCATACCTAGACCATATCTATACCATACCTAGACCATATAAGGTACGTTGCCGTACTCTCAGAGGTATGTCGCCGTACTCTCAGACTATAGTTTGAGCACTTTTTCGTTACTCTTATACTATATTATATATTTATATATAATATACTTTTCATCCCTATTGGGCACAAAAAAAAGATTCTTGCTTCATCTTTCCATGCGTCCGAAATCCCATTGTAGCATCCATTCCCTTCAACTCTCGGCATGCTTACCCTTCCCCAAACCGCCCCTCGGTGTCCTGTGTTCGCCAGTTCCGCAAGCGAATAATTTCTTCTCCTTTTTGCTCGTTAGGCGTGCGAGCTTAGCTTGTGTCTTTTTTCGAGCTTAGCTTGTGTCTTTTATTGAGAGCATCGACCATATATGGTCGATAAAAAAGGCACATAACTTGTGTCATTTTTTCGAGCTTAGCTTGTGTCTTTTATTGAGAGCATCGACCATCATGGTCGATAAAAAGGACACCAGTGTATTCCCGTCTCCTTTCCAACATTGTTCCAACTATAGATAAAAAATCAACAATTGATTTGCATATTTCCATAAAAAGCTATATCTTTGCACAAATTTTTGAAAAAACGCATTAAATGCTGTAACCTTTGGGCAATTTCCGAATCATATAGATAGACATGGCTTTTCGTCCGACTGACATAGAACTAATACGCGAGGTGTTGCATGATAGCAACGCACGTGCTTTCGAGACGCTGATGAAGCGGTACACTTCGCAGGTCTATGGAGCGGCTTTGCGCCTCATGAAAGACGATGAAAATGCCCAAGAAGTAACACAAATGGCTTTTATTCAGGCGTTTCGGCAATTGGATAATTGGCGGGGCGAGAACTTCGGAGCATGGGTGACCATCATTGCCAATCATATTGCATTACGGCTAATGGAGAAAGAGAAACGACGGCAGACAGATCCGCTGGATGAGAACATAGACCCTCCGAATGAAGAATACAACGAGCAGAGAGAGCTGCAGTTACAAGCATTGGAAAAAGCAATCACCCAACTGCCCGATACCGACCGGCAAATCATCCAATGGCATTATTACGAATCCATCTCCCTGCAAACTATCGCACAACGTCTCGGACAGACGGAAAACAATATTAAAGTGCGTATGTTCCGCATACGCGAACGAATAAAAAGGAAAATGCAATCATGACCGATCAAGAATTAGACATACTATTAAGCGAGAGCGCCAAGCGCCAACAGCCGATAGCAGATATCAACGCTACCGTCATGCGCACCGTGCGTCGTGACTTGCGCCTCAAGACCTTGCGCAAATGGGCAAAGCTTTTAGGATGCCAGAGATGCCGGAACCATTACGGGTTCTGAGTATCGCCCTGCCGATTGCCACCATCCTTATTCTGGCTGCGCAACGTTTACATTATTTCTCGCCGGAAGTGTAACCTTTTCGCACTCCGCGTATCATACAAATAGAGGAGCATACTAGTCAACTCCCCAAACAAACATTGTTAAACAATTAAAATTTTTAGTATTATGATACCTGATAATTTCCTTGGTTTAGTAGCCATAATTTTTAGTTTCGGTTTACCGATAGTAGTCGTTGTTATGGTTTTTCTCAAAAAGATGAAAAAGAATCAGCTGGAGAAAGAAATCCGCCAACTCATCATTGAGAACAAGACGGATCCGGAAACGGCCAAGTTGCTCATCGACGAACCGAAGAAAGCGCCAAAGCCCGGCACGATTGATGTCGGTAACCTTCGCTTCGCTTGCATGTTGCTCGGGGTAGGTCTCGGAGCAGGTATTGACTGGCTGGCTGATGTTAGTACAAAAAGCATCTATTTTTGGCTGATAGTTGCCTTTGGCGTCGGTATAGGAATGTTATGTTCATTCCTCGTAGAATTGCGCCTTGCAAAGAAACAACACCCGACCGAGGATAACTGGAAAGAAGAATAACGTCCAAATCTTCATACTTTGGTTGTTATACGACAAAAGCGGGCTACGGCTCGCTTTTGTCGCTATTACAGAATAACATGTCGCTAATTATTTTTGCATTATTGCTATATATCAGCACTTTACAAAATCATTTGTCGCATAGTAAAATTTGGATGGCTTTGAAAATTGTAGTACCTTTGCAGTGGATTTTGGAACAGAATTTGTTGCAAAAAAAGTGACTGAAAACTATACGTATTATGCGAAAAATTGTCTCATACATTATTATCTTCTGTGCGCTGTCTGCGTGTGCGATGCACGATAGGAAGAGCGAACAGGTAGCCGATGCCACTCTTCGGACTGCTGACTCCTTGGAAAACGCGCTACAGACGTACGCGGATATACCTGCATTACAGGATGCGGCAGAAACATTCCGCACCAAAGGACAGACAGCCAAAGAGGCAAAAGTGATTTATCATCTCGGCAAGGCGTATCTGGCCGGGCAACAGGATTCGCTGGCCTTCGATTGTTTCAGTCAGGCGGCAAACGAGTTCCTCTATCTGAGCGATTCCGTTTACTACCCGCTTTCCGTGATTGAACTGAGCCTGATAGCCGAGCGCAGATATCGCGAGGAAGGCGATGCCACCATGTTACAGGCCACCCGCACCATCCATCGTGAAGTGATACAAACGAAGACCGCGAACACGCGCAAGCATAATGTCCTGATTCTATTACTGACCATAGTGTTGGTCGGGGCAGGAATAGCAGTATATGCCGTTTATCGCAACAGGAAAAGTTCCTCCCAGTCCGTCAAACGCGAGGATTTGGAGCGTAATATCGCCTTGGTGTTGTCACAGGGAAAAATCCAGGTGGCGCTCCATTGGGACGATTACAAACAATTCTGCACGACGGCTAACGCGTATCTCTATGATGCAGTGGACAAACTGCAGGCTGCACAGCCGGAACTCTCGGAACAAGACATTCGCTTTTGCGTACTGGTTCTATTGGATTTGTCGGCTAAGGAAATAGCAGATATTATGATGTTGTCGCAAAACAGTATAAGCAATAAAAAAACACGCACAGCGCAGAAACTTGGTACCATTGCTGCGGACTTGCGCGAAAAATTAATAAGTATAACCCTCAAAACAACAAAACAATGAAAACCAGAATTTGTATAACTGCACTGGGTCTGCTCTTCGTCTTGAGCGCCTGCGCACAGTCCAAACATGTCTCTACGAGTTCCAGTGTCTCTACAGAAAACGGTGTAAAAACAGAGACGAAAAATACCGTTATAAAAAAAGAAGACGGCACTATTGTCAAAGTCAATACCGTTACCATTAGTGGTAAGGAGAAGGTGACCAATGTGACTATTGATAAATCCTCCAAAGGAAACAAGAACGTTGGCATGGTAGTCAGCAGCAACGGCAAGACCACCATCGTTACCGAACTGCCGGTTTTGGCGCCGGACAGCATGCCGGAATTCCCTGGCGGTATGTCTGCAATGATGACGTATTTGATGGATAATGTAAAGTATCCGGCAGACGCAAAAAAGGATAAGAAAGAAGGACGGGTCGCTTGCTCGTTTGTAATTACGAAAGAAGGGAAGGTGACGGATGTACATGTAGTCAAGTCCAGCGGCACGGAAAGTCTGGATAATGAAGCCTTGCGAGTTGTGAATAACATGCCGGACTGGAAACCGGGTAAAGAAAACGGCGAACCGGTAAATGTTCACTATACTATTCCTGTGGTCTTCAAACTGAAATAATAATCACAAACACCGTTTCGCGAAAACACAGTAGGAATCTATTTATACCGTTTGTTATACAACCACATATGTGAAACGGTGTATGCAGGCCCGCAAAAACGGGCCCGCTTTTGTCGCTATTACAGAATAGCATCACCATAATGCGCGTGGGAAATAGCCAACAGCCAACAGCCAACAGCCAAAGTAAAAAAAAAACGCCCAACGTGGGCGTTTTTTATCCGGGTGGGAGTTTCAATAATTGTGATAATGATAGATGGCATCATCGCCTAAATCAACGGTCATGTATGCCTGACCCCGTTCGTTATCCTTGGTGGCATCCAGCACCAGATAGCAGACATTCTTAAAGATAACCGACTGCCGTGCATGCTGGTGTCCGCTCCACATGTACTCCACCCCGTATTTGGCAAGAAGAGCGGTCAACTCATAGGTATCTTCCAATGCCATATTGGAGGTATGTCCCTGCGAGCCGTCCAGCTTCCATAAATGCGTATGGGTAAAGACAATGATTCTCCTGTATCCCTCCTTCGATTTGCGTTCGAGAAGTTCTTTGAGCCATTTCATCTGCTTTCTTCCCAAGGTACCATCGGCGCTGTCGAGGCAGATGAACAAGTCCAGTTTTTTCGTTCCGTTATTGGTATCAAACCAATAGGTGCCGGTTTTGAAAAAGGAGCGGTAAACAGGCCACTGTTTGAAATAGACGTCATGGTTTCCGGGTGTAATGAAAAGGGTATCATTAATGGATCTTCCGCCCGTCCGGAGGACGCTGTCAGCGCAAGGGAAGTTATTTTGCGCGTCAATGAGGTCGCCGAGATGAATTGCTAATTTGGGCGTTGCGGCATCATTGAACTGCGCTACGAAATAATCAAGGTTCTTGTGCTCCTTTCGAGTTATATGGCTGTCCGAGCAGACAAAAACCGTATAGTTATCGGCTTTCATGTCCAGATGTATTTCTCCAACGGAGTCGTTGTAAGCGAGCGATTGCTCAAAGCGTGTATTGACCGGTTCGCCGTTGGACGAGAACATACCGGCTATGTCCAAAGTAGCCTCTTCGTTGGCACAGGAAAGCGCCATGATGCCAACCCATACAAGTATAGATAATTTTTTCATGATGATCTCCTTTCGTTAGAATCTGTAACTAAATCCGGCACGAAGTGTAGCTCCGTAGAAAGAGGCGTCAAGATGGAACATTCCGGTCGGTTTGCATTGTGCAGCGAAGTTGAGACGCCAATGATTGTTGACGTCATACCAAGCGCCGAGAGAGAAAAGCGGCTGCCACATTCGCTCCAATTGGTAGTCATCGACATTACTGAACATGAATGACAGATTCCAGGGATTGTTCTGCGGCCGGCAGAAAACCTCAATGCGATAGAGGAGGTTGAAGGGTTCGACCACATACGTTTCGTTAGCGTGCCAATCGCGGTCCCAATCATCCATTACGCGACAGAAAACGCCAAGCGTCACCGACACATGGTCCATGCGATAGCCGACCCCGAGTGCGGCGGTGAAATCATGGATACGGTTACGTGCGACAGCCCGGTAGAGCACATCTGTTTCGAGGAACATTTCTCCGACGGGCAACTCAAACTTAGGTCTGAACTGCAAAGCCATCGTATGCACGTTTGCGGTTGAGAACTGCAGTTTTGCCTCCATCTCGAAATGAGGGTTAAAGGGCATCAATGCCTGCACATCGAAATTGCCGTGATGTCCCCAAGTGGTGTTGTAACTGTACTCCGCCATCGCTGACAGCGAATAATGTCGTTCCCCGAAACCGGGGTTTCCGGCGAAGAGCAACAAAGGACACAAGAGAGTCAAAAAAAGGATTCCTTTCTTCATATTAATTCAGTATTCAGCATTCAGTATTCAGATTTTTCGTGATAACGTAATAACGTGATAACGACACTTTCAACTTTCAATTTTTCCCTATCCCAACGTCACAACCGTTAAGCCGGCACCTCCGTGGTTGACGTCTCCATCTCCAAAATCGAGCGTTATTTGTCCTCTTTTTCGGCGCTGACGGTTGATATCATCGAGGTAGTCACGCGTAAGCTGTTTGAGCGCGCCGGTACCTGTGCCATGCAGAATAGTCACTTCTCCGGCTCCAACCATCAAGGCATCGTCCATGTACGCAATCAGTTTCTCCAGAGCTTCATCCGCTCGTAGTCCACGCAAATCCAGTGTGCGTTCGAAAGCCAAGGTACGCTGACGAACCGTAGAGCGGACGGTAGCGTTGCTTAATGGAGAATTGAGAGTTGAGAATTGAGAATTGAGAATTGAGACTTCTCCTTTGAGCAGTTTGAGGTCACGGAAATCTTTCAGCACTTTTTGCTTTCGACTTTCGGAAGGCTCTGTCCCGTTTTGACTTTGGACCTTCGACTTTTGACTTTCGACTTTCTCTTTGAGGTTTTCCACCCGTTGCCGCGCTACTTTGGTTTTCTCCTTATCGGCTTTGGCTTCCTTTATTTCCCGGATAGTACGTTCGATAGCGGCGTTCGACTGTTTGAGCAATTGTTCGGCTTGCTGCCGTGCTTCCTCCAAGACCTCTTTCTTTTTCTGCTTGATACCGCTCATCTGCTCGTCGTATTGGGCGATACGCGACTCCAGTTCTTTCTCTTTTTGGCGGATGGATTGACGTTTGTTCTCCCAATATCGTTTATCGCGGGCTATGTCCTGCAATTGTTTGTCATATTCGATATGTTCTTCTCCCACCAGATCCGAAGCGTATTGGATGATTTTCTCTCCGAGACCTGTTTGTCGTGCTATCTCGATGGCGAAACTGCTACCTGCTTGCCCGATAGAGAGTTGGAAGAGCGGTTTCATTGCTCCCCTGTCGTATAGCATAGCGCCATTGACGACGCCTTTAGTCTGCTCGGCGAAATGTTTGATATTGGTATAATGGGTAGTAATGACGCCAAAAACGCGTTTCTCCACCAGTTCGTGCAGAATGGCTTCTGCTA
The DNA here is from genome assembly GCA_900319995.1 of uncultured Bacteroidales bacterium. Classification (GTDB taxonomy): domain Bacteria; phylum Bacteroidota; class Bacteroidia; order Bacteroidales; family Paludibacteraceae; genus Colicola. Next base: position 3,769 of record ONQO01000006.1, on the reverse strand, counting down.
TTGCTCCTCCTATGAGCGGCTCTGTTCCTGTTCCCATCTCGTCTATGAGGATGAGTGTGTGGTCATCCGCGGAACGCAAAAAAGAGCGCATGTTGCGCAAATGAGAGGAATAGGTGGACAACTCGTCCTGAATGGACTGCTCGTCACCTATGTCAATCATTAGTTGCGAAAAGAGCCCTGCTCTACTCTGCTCTCCCACCGGAACCAACAAGCCGCTTTGGAGCATATATTGGAGCAGAGCTACTGTTTTGAGACAAACCGATTTGCCGCCGGCATTGGGACCGGAAATAACGAGCATACGGTTTTCCTCCGCTCTCAGACGAACAGAGAGGGGAATAACGGGTTTGTTCTGAGGATGATAATGCAGCCAAAGAACGGGGTGTCGTGCGTCAACCCAGTCCAATTGCGGCGTGTCCACCAGCTCCGGACGAATGGCATGTAGGGTCTGAGCAAGCGACACTTTGGCGGAAAGAAAATCCACCTCAGCCAATAGACGCTGACTATCGATAATCAACCCTGTATTGGGGCGTAATCGGTCGGTGACGTCATGAAGGATACGGATACGCTCACGCCGTTCGGCTCCTTCCAACTCACGTATATGATTATTGGCTTCAACAACTTGTTGCGGCTCTATATAAACCGTCTTGCCCGTTGCCGATTCGTCGTGTACGATACCGCCTATTTTGCGTTTGTATCCGGGTGGAACAGGAATAACAAGTCTCCCTTCACGCAGAGTGGGAGCAGCGTCGGCATCGACTAATCCGTCCGCTTTCGCCTGCCGAAGAATAGAAGCCAATGTCTTGCCCACCGAACCTTGGAGGTTCACCAGTTCGCGCCTTATACGTTGCAGTTCCGGCGAGGCATTATCTGCCAGTTTGCCGTAGCGGTCCAACACGCGGTTGATCGTTTCCACGATTGCTTTGAGAGTCTGCTGAGTCGGCTCTGTCGGAGTATGGTTACTATTCGGCAGTTCTATTAGAAGCGGGTATCGTTGCGGGTCGAGAGCGGAGAAAAAGGTCTCTAATTCCGCGGCAAAAGAGAGCGTTTTGCGAAGCGCGTCCAACTCCGCCTCATCAAGGAACAGGCCCTCTATACGGATTCGCGAAACCGCTTCACGCATGTCATGGATGTCTCCGCGCGGAAAAGAAAGCATTGGATCCGTCTGCGCCTTTAACATCTGGTCGGTAAGGGACAACAAGCGAAAGACTGTACCGTAGTCCGTCTCCATCTGCATGGCATCCACACGCTCGCGCCCCAAAGGAGAGGAACAACGGCGACGCAGTTCCTCGCGAATCTCCGTAAAGTCGATTTTCTGCTCTATGTTTTCGGGATAGTAATTCACTTTTTTTGTTATCCTAAGATTCGACAGTCTTTGATAGCCGGCGCACCGACTGCTTCGTTTAGTTTGCTCACCAGTTGGAAACGGTTCTCAAAGAGTTGTGCTTTGAGCGCGGCTGAACTAACGCGCACATAGAGCATTCCATCTTTCATTTCAACGCTTCGCGTCAGTTTGGCGACGGTAGCCCCCATCACTTTGGGCCATGCTTCTTCTATCTGCACATCGAGTACAGACTGTTCCAAACCGCTCTCGCGGAGAAAATCCACAAGCGCGTCTGTGATGGACAGGGAGTTAGCGGACATCGTCGTCTTTTACTTTTTTCAAGTAAATCTTCTGACGGATAGTAAAAGTACGGATCGACGGATCAAGACCGTTCAGTTCTTGCACTGTCTTCATGCGGATACATTCGTCCTGGCATAATAGCCATAAGGATTGACCGGGATGTGTCCACACATAGGTATTGAATCCTTTCTTTTTCTTTGCAGACAGATAAACACGGTCTCCGGGCTCCATATTCCGTCCGAGCGCATCGTTATGCTCACGCAGGTCGCGCTCTTTCATATTCAAACGGAAAGCGACATTGGCATAGGTATCTCCCTCACGCGCAATGACATAACTGACCCCGTTGCATTTCTTTTTGGTGTGTTCAATGAAGAAATTATCGCGTTCTTGCTTGGCGGTCAGAGGCTCTACATAAGGAGGTTCGGGGTCATGATGAAAGGTAGCAATCGGTTCGGTAGCATGTACGACAGTCGCCTTGGTAGGTTTGGTTCCCGTGGAGGAGGAAGACTTGCCCTCCGTCTCCGGCTTACGAGTGCCTACGGGTTTGCCTTTCGCCAGTTCATCCAGATGGTAGTCCTCAATGATTTTAATCAGTTTCGGCGCATACTGTTTGTCGGTGGCATAGCCACATGCTTTGAGGCGATGTGCCCATCCCTCATAGTCCTCTATCGCTATCTCAAAACAAGTGGAATAGCGGGGTCTCTGGAGGAAGACAGCATGGTCTTTGAAACTCTCCGCGGCGTTTTTATACTTTCGGAAACAATCGCCTTTGCGCTCGTCATCGTAATAATAGACACCTCCGAACCAATCGCTCGTACACTTGATGCCGAAATGATTGTTCGCATTTTTCGCCAACTCACTCTGCCCGGCACCAGACTCCAACAACGCTTGCGCCATGATGATAGACGCCGGAACACCGTAATCGGCTTGATTCTGAATGGCTACACTCTGCCATTGGGAGATATAGTCGAGATAAACCTGGTTTTGTTTCTGGGCGCACACATACAACGTCGTTGCCATTGCGGCTATCAAAAGAATCTGTTTTTTCATATGCTTTGTTTTTAGTTTCGGCTGCTCAGCGCTAGCTGTTTTCATAAATTCGCTGCAAAGGTACAACAAATATTTGGAATATACAAGGATTTGATGCTAAAAAAACGCCCCTTTGAGCGTTTTTTTAACTTTTATTTTATCGTATTCAAACTGTTACAAGCGTCTTCGTCGTCAGCCTCAGCCGGTTTGTAGGAAACCCGGAGTCCAAACGCTTCAGAGTCTTTGTATTTTTCTTCTGCCGCTGTGATAGCAAGTTTAACCATATCCTCTGTTCCCCATAGGAAGAAGCTTGAGGATTGCCCCATAGCATCAAGGTTTATGGTTATTTCCCAACAGGACTTCTCTCCTTGCAACATCGGGTTATCCGCATTGAGTTGATGACAAGCGTCTTCGTCGTCAGCCTCCGCTTTCTCATAAGTTCCTTTGGAGGCTTCGGCGGCCACTTTCGCCTCCTCTTCTGTCATCCAATGATAGACAGAGATCGTTTGTTCGCCTACGGTCGTTGTGATGAGCCAGCAAGCTTTTTCCTGTGGCTGCACAGGATCCGGATCATCGGGATCAGTGGGATCAGTGGGATCATCTTCGTGGTTCAGCGAGGCACAAGAGTGTTCGTCCGAGGCATCAGCAAGTTTGTAACTGTAAGCGACACCCGTAACGTCCATCGACTGAACCAGGACACGTTCGGTCATCCACACGTACTCGGTCACTGACATTCCAAATGCCGTCGTAGTTACCTCCCAGCATTTCTCAACCGTATTGTCGTACTGGGAATAGTCAGTCGAATCGGTCGGCTGGTCGGGGTTCTGAGGATTCTCCTCCAATTTGTCACAAGCGTCTTTGTCGGCTGCATCGGCTTTCTTGTACGTACCTCTCCAGCCTGTTTTCTCATACGCTTGGATAGCTCTTTGAGCACCGTCTTCGGTGTCCCAGATGTACCAAACCATGCTCTGGAAACCGTTAGTAACAGTTATCTGCCAGCAAGCTGTACCTTCCTCTTCGGGGTTTTGGGCGTCACAGGATGCCTCGTCCTTGGCCGCATTCTGCTTATAAGTCCATTTGCCCGTTCCTCCTACCATTTTCTGCTCCATCTGAATGGTG
>ONQO01000084.1 GCA_900319995.1 uncultured Bacteroidales bacterium | reverse complement strand
TGCACGTAACTCCGTTGCAAGGCGAGCGATGTTGCGACGCGCAGCCTTAATCTGCAACGGATTATCGAGCGGAGAAATACTGTGATTTAACTTCATACGCACCAGTGCTTCTTTCTCTGCAGCGAGACGCTCCTGGAGCTCTTGAGTTGTTAATTCTTTAATTTCTGCTGTTTTCATAATCCTTAATTATGCATTTTGTGTTGCGTCGTAATCGCGTCTTACGACAAATTTAGTGGTTACAGGCAGCTTTTGGGCAGCCAGACGAAGAGCCTCTTTTGCTACTTCGTAGCTTACGCCCTCTACCTCGAAAATGATACGACCGGGCTCCAATGGAACTACGAATCCTTCGGGAGCACCTTTTCCTTTACCCATACGTACATCCAATGGCTTCTTGGTAATCGGTTTGTCCGGGAATACGCGGATCCAAACTTGGCCTTGACGTTGCATATAACGGGTTACTGCGATACGGGCTGCCTCGATTTGACGACCGGTCAACCATACGGTACCCATACTCTTGATACCGAACGAACCGAATGCCAATTCCTGACCGCGGTGAGCGAAACCTTTGATGCGGCCTTTTTGGCAACGGCGGAATTTAGTTTTCTTAGGTTGTAACATGATTCTAATCTACAAATCGGTTAAACATTATTGTTTCTTGTTGCGGCGGAAACCCTTGCGATCTCCACGACCCTCACGACGATCCATGCCGGGACGGCCGCCCTCTTGCTTCTGCGAGAAGTTTGGAGCCAAGTCTTTCTTACCATACACTTCTCCACGGCAGATCCATACCTTTACACCGATCACACCTACTTTGGTGATAGCACCTACGTGGCAGTAGTCGATGTCAGCGCGGAGTGTATGCAGCGGGGTACGACCCTCTTTGTACATCTCCTTACGCGCCATCTCGGCACCGTTCAAACGGCCGGATACCTGAATCTTGATACCCTCAGCGCCCATTCGCATGGTGCTCTGAATAGCCATCTTAACAGCACGACGGTAAGCGATCTTACCTTCCAACTGGCGTGCAATCTTGTTGGCTACGATGGTAGCGTCCAGTTCCGGACGTTTTACCTCGAAGATGTTGATTTGCACATCCTGATGGGTAATTTTCTGGAGTTCCTTCTTCAATTTGTCAACCTCTTCTCCACCTTTTCCGATTATATAACCGGGGCGAGCGGTGCAGATAGTAACAGTCACAAGTTTCAGAGTTCTTTCAATTACGATACGGGAAATACTAGCCTCTGCGAGACGAGCGTTGAGGTACTCGCGAATCTTGCTATCCTCAAGCAGCGTATCTCCGTAATTCTTGCCTCCAAACCAGTTGGAGTCCCAACCGCGGACAATGCCCAGACGGTTTGCTATAGGATTAATTTTCTGTCCCATAATCTAAATTACTTTTCAGCGTTAGTATTTTTGGTATCTACAAATATTGTAACGTGGTTGGAACGTTTGCGTACACGATAAGCACGACCCTGAGGAGCGGGAAGCATACGCTTGATCGTCATGCCACCGTCAACCATGATTTTCGTTACATAGAGAGTTTCGTCCTCTGCTTTCTTTCCGGTCTTTACTTCCCAGTTAGCAACAGCAGATTTCAGGAGCTTCTCGAGTGCGCGGCTGGCCTCACGTGTGGAGAAATGCAGCGCACCGAGTGCACGATTCACTTCCATGCCGCGTACCATGTCTGCTACGAGACGCATCTTACGCGGGCTGGTAGGAATTCCGTTTGCCTTGGCAAAATACAACTCTTTGCGAGCTGCCTTCATTGCCTCAGCGCTATTATGTTTTCTTGCACCCATTTTAATCTTGAGTTTTAAATAATGTTAATTGATTGCAATGGATTACTTCTTGTTATTGCCCGAGTGACCACGGAACGTGCGGGTCGGAGCAAACTCACCGAGTTTGTGACCTACCATGTTCTCCGTGATATAAACAGGAATGAACTTGTTTCCATTGTGAACTGCGATTGTGTGACCTACAAAGTCAGGGGAAATCATAGATGCGCGGCTCCAAGTCTTGACAACTTCTTTCTTGCCGGACTCATTCATAGCCAACACCTTGTCTTCCAACTTAACGTTGATAAACGGTCCTTTTTTCAATGAACGACTCATAATGTTAATGTGACTTTAATAGGTTATTTTTTACGTCTTTCTATAATGTACTGGTTGCTCTGGTTCTTTGGATGACGAGTCTTGTAACCCTTAGCGAGCAGACCCTTACGGCTTCTCGGATGACCACCACTCTGACGGCCTTCACCACCACCCATCGGGTGATCTACTGGGTTCATAACGACACCACGGTTACGCGGACGGCGACCGAGCCAACGGCTGCGACCGGCTTTACCGCTCTTCTCCAAAGCGTGATCGCTGTTACCTACTACACCAACTGTTGCTTTGCAAGCTGCGAGTACCTTGCGGAGCTCACCTGAAGGCAACTTGATGATAGCGTACTTGTCCTCACGGCTCGACAACTGTGCGAACGTACCGGCACTACGTACCATGCAGGCACCTTGACCCGGACGAAGCTCGATGTTGTGAATCAGCGTTCCTAATGGAATCACCGACATCGGCAGTGCATTTCCTACTTCAGGAGCAGCGTTCTCTCCCGACATTACAGTTTGACCAACTTGCAGTCCATTCGGTGCAAGAATATAGCGCTTCTCACCATCAGCGTAGAACAGGAGGGCGATGCGAGCCGAACGGTTCGGATCGTACTCGATAGTTTTAACTACTGCGGGAACACCATCTTTATTGCGCTTAAAGTCAATTACACGATACTTCTGTTTGTGACCACCACCGATGTAGCGCATCGTCATCTTTCCGACGTTGTTGCGACCACCGGTTTTGGTTTTACCAAACACAAGTGATTTCTCAGGAGCGCTCGCGGTAATTGTCTCGAACGCACCTATAACTTTGTGTCTCTGCCCCGGTGTTGTGGGCTTTAATTTACGTACAGCCATTTTTTAAATATTGCTATAAAAATCAATTGTTTCACCTTCTGCCAATGTTACGATGGCTTTCTTATACGCCTGCTGTGCACCTTTCAACAGACCGGACTTGGTCCAGCGTTGTTTTACTTTCGGAGCACGAATCAACGTATTCACATCCGTAACTTGAACATTGTACATTTCTTCTACCGCTTTCTTGATCTCAACTTTGTTGGCATTGCGAGCTACAACAAAACCGTAACGGTTCAGCTTCTCGCCGGCGGCGGTCATCTTCTCAGTGACGATTGGTTTGATAATAATTGCCATAATTCTACCTCCTTATGCGTTTAAAGTTGCCTCGATTGCAGCAGCCGATGCCTCGGTCAAAACTACAACATTCGAGTTCATGATTGTGTAGGTGTTCAACTCGTTTACGTTCACTACGTTCACACGCTGAATGTTTGCGGCGGACTTGCGAGCGTTGAGATTAGCGTCTGCTACTACGAACAGCACTTTCTTACCCTCTACTTTGAGGTTGTTGAGAACCTCTACCATAGCTTTAGTCTTCGGTGCATCGAAGTTCAGAGCGTCCAATACGAGCAACTCATTCTGTTTTGCGCGAAGCGACAGAGCGCTCTTGCGAGCCAACTGTTTTACTTTCTTATTCAGCTTGAAGTCGTAGTCACGAGGTACCGGACCGAAAATCGTACCACCACCTACGCGTACCGGAGACTTCAAATCACCCGGACGTGCACCACCGCCGCCCTTCTGGCGACCGAGCTTACGAGTCGAGTGAGCATTCTCGCTACGCTGTTTTGCTTTTGCTGTGCCTTGGCGTTGTGCGGCCAAGAACTGCTTAACGTCCAAGTAGATAGCATGGTCGTTAGGCTCGATACCGAAGATAGCGTCATTCAGAGCAATCTTCTTTCCGGTCTCTTTACCGGCTTGATTCAAAATACTAAGTTCCATAACTAATTACTTGTTAATAACGACGATTGAATTTTTTGCACCCGGTACACTTCCCTTGACCATGATCAAGTTGTACTCAGGAATCACTTTCAGTACGACGAGGTTCTGAACCGTTACACGGTCACCACCCATCTGGCCGGCCATGCGGGTACCCGGGAAGATACGGCTCGGGTATGCACATGCACCTACCGAACCCGGCGCGCGCAGACGGTCGTCCTGACCGTGTGTGCTCTGACCCACACCGCCGAAGCCATGACGTTTAACGACACCTTGGAAACCGTGGCCCTTGCTGGTTCCGATGACGTCAACGTACATGCCCTCCTCGAAGAGGTCAGCTGCTGTGATTGTTTGTCCCAGAGAGAGTTCTCCGTCGAACTCAAACTCTGCTAAGTGGCGCATAGGCTCTACGCCGGCTGCCTTGAAATGGCCAGCCTCTGCCTTGTTCGTGTGCTTCTCGCTCTTGTGCATAAAGCCTACCTGAGCTGCCTTGTAACCGTCTTTCTCTACGGTCTTAAGCTGAGTCACTACGCAAGGACCTGCCTCAATAACGGTGCACGGGATGTTTTTGCCGTCGGCACCAAAGACGGATGTCATTCCGATCTTTTTTCCTAATAAACCTGGCATTGTTTTGCTTAGTTTTTTTAAAATGGTTTGTTTCACTCTCGCCATCGGGGTTTCCGTCCCTTCACCCCTTTATGGATTACTCTCGCGGCGCTAACCGATGGAAGTGTTTGTTTGTTGTTTTGGTTTAGTCGTGATCTCTTGATCTCGCAATCTCAATCTCTCGACTGTTGCTTTCTGTTTTTAGGATTTTCGTGAGGAGATTTGGATTTTCCGGTAAGGGAGTTATGGGGTCCATAATGACCGCACCGAAAATTCAAAGATTCCGCGAAAATTCAAAAACTCAAACCTTGATCTCGACCTCGACACCCGATGCCAACTCAAGTTTCATGAGGGCCTCTACGGTCTTGTTGTTACTGTTGTAGATGTCGATCAGACGCTTGTAACTTGCCAACTCGAATTGCTCACGGCTCTTCTTGTTAACGAAGGTTGAGCGGTTTACGGTGAAGATACGTTTGTGGGTCGGCAGTGGAATTGGACCACTTACTACGGCTCCTGTTGCCTTTACGGTCTTAACGATCTTCTCTGCAGACTTGTCAACCAAGTTGTGGTCGAAAGACTTCAGTTTGATACGAATTTTTTGACTCATAATAATTAATAATGTTTTTATTTTGTTAATACTTCGCAGAGCGCAGATAACCTTAAGAGTCATTTGCTAAGATGACCCACGCCCCGCAGGGTTAATTTGTTTCTTGCCGTACTTAGGGACACGTACGTGTGTACGTGTATATGTACGTGTTATTTATTGAACGTGTAGGTGCGCACGCTTGCGCACCTGCGCGCTCTTTTATACTAAGTCTACGCGACCGCCTACCTCAGTCAGAACTGCCTTGGCGATGCTCGAACTTACCGCCTCATAGTGGCTGAACTCCATAGAGCTCGTAGCACGACCACTGGTGATGGTACGCAGAGCGGTTACATAACCGAACATCTCTGCCAGAGGCACTTTCGCTTTCACGATACGTGCTCCCGTACGGCTGGTGTCCATACCCTCTACCTGACCACGACGTTTGTTCAAGTCACCGATGACATCACCCATAGACTCTTCCGGAGTAACAACCTCGATCTTCATGATCGGCTCCATCAGAACAGGTTTAGCCTTCGCACAAGCCTCTTTGAACGCCATCTGAGCAGCAATCTCGAAACTCAACTGGTCAGAGTCAACCGGGTGGAAGCTACCGTCGAGCAGCGTTACCTTCAAGCTATCCAGCGGATAACCGGCCAGTACACCATTCTTCATGGCCATCTCGAAGCCCTTCTGTACACTCGGGATATACTCCTTAGGCACGTTACCACCCTTAACAACGTCTTCGAATTGAAGACCACCCGGGAAGTCAGCGTCTGCCGGCTCTACGCGTACGATGATATCTGCAAACTTACCACGACCACCGGATTGCTTCTTGTAAACCTCGCGCAACTCTACCGGAGCAGAGATAGCCTCGCGGTATGCAACCTGCGGACGACCTTGGTTACACTCTACCTTGAACTCACGTTTCAGACGGTCGATGATGATCTCCAGGTGAAGCTCACCCATACCGGAGATGACAGTCTGACCTGTCTGCTCGTCGGTCTTAACAGTAAACGTCGGATCCTCTTCTGCGAGTTTAGCAAGTCCTACACCCAGTTTGTCGAGGTCAGCTTGGCTCTTCGGCTCTACAGAGATACCGATCACCGGTGCCGGGAACTCGATCGACTCGAGTACGATAGGTTTGTTCTCGTCGCAGAGCGTATCGCCCGTGCGTATATCCTTAAATCCTACGCCCGCGCCTATATCGCCCGCGAGGATCGTCTCAACAGGATTCTGGTGGTTGGAGTGCATCTGGAAGATACGGCTGATACGCTCTTTCTTGCCCGAACGGGGATTATAAACGTACGAACCGGCATCCAGATGACCCGAGTAAACACGGAAGTAGCACAGACGACCTACATACGGATCAGTAGCGATCTTGAAGGCGAGTGCGCACAGCGGATCTGCATCATCCGGATGACGCTCTTCCTCTGCATCGGTATTCGGGTTGGTTCCGTTGATTACCGGCGTGTCCAGAGGACTCGGCAGGTATGCACATACTGCATCCAGCATCGTCTGTACACCTTTGTTCTTGAACGATGAACCGCAGATAACCGGGAAGATCTTCATAGCGAGAGTACCCTTGCGGATAGCTACACGAATCTCATCCTCGGTAATCGTACTCGGATCGTCAAAGTATTTCTCCATCAGAACGTCGTCGAACTCAGATACCGTCTCCAGCATCTTGTCGCGCCACTCCTCTGCCTCTGCTACGAGGTTAGCCGGAATCTCTTCCTCAACGTATTCCGCACCCATGGTCTCATCGTGCCAAAGGATAGCTTTCATCTTCACGAGGTCAACGACACCCTTGAAGGTCTCCTCTGCGCCGATAGGAATTTGAATAGGACACGGAGTCGCACCTAATACCTCTTTAATCTGACGCACTACGTCGAAGAAGTTGGCACCACTACGGTCCATTTTGTTCACGTAGCACAGACGCGGTACATTATATTTATCTGCCTGACGCCAAACAGTCTCAGACTGTGGCTGTACACCACCTACCGAGCACAGTGCCATCACAGCACCATCCAAGATACGAAGCGAACGCTCTACCTCTACGGTAAAGTCCACGTGCCCCGGAGTGTCTATCAGGTTGATCTTGTATTTGTTACCTGCGTAGTTCCAGAAAGTCGTCGTAGCAGCGCTCGTGATAGTAATACCACGCTCCTGCTCCTGAACCATCCAGTCCATCGTAGCCGCTCCATCGTGTACCTCACCGATCTTGTGGGTCAGACCCGTGTAGAACAGAATACGCTCAGACGTAGTCGTCTTACCCGCATCAATGTGGGCCATAATACCGATGTTACGGTTTAATTTCAAATCATGTTTTGCCATTGTTGTTTATCTTTCAATCTTTTTTGTACTTTGTACTTTGTACTTAGTCACTTTGTCACTTAGAAGCGGAAGTGAGCGAACGCACGGTTAGCCTCAGCCATACGGTGCATATCCTCTTTACGTTTGAATGCACCTCCTTGGTTGTTGAACGCATCCATGATCTCTGCCGCCAACTTCTCAGCCATCGAGTGACCACCGCGCTTGCGGGCAAAATTGATCATGTTCTTCATCGCAATACTCTCCTTGCGGTCGGCACGAATCTCGGTCGGAACCTGGAAGGTCGCACCTCCGATACGCTTTGACTTAACCTCTACAAGCGGGGTAATATTATCCAAAGCCTGTTTCCAAATATCAAGAGCCGACTTCTCTTCGCTCTTCATTTTCTGATCTACTACGCCCAGAGCGCCATAGAAAACGCTATATGCGGTATTCTTCTTACCGTCCAGCATCAGGTGGTTCACAAATTTTGCCACCATTACTTCGCCATAAACTGGATCCGGCAGGATCACACGTTTTTGTGGTTTTGCTTTTCTCATTGTTTCAAATAATTTTTAATTTTGGTTGTCGATCACTTCAGCAGCTTTGCAAATTCGAAATTCTCAATTCTCAATTCTCAATTCTCAATTCTCAATTCTCAATTCTCAATTCTCAATTGACTAAATTCTCAATTCGCTCAGCCCCTTACTCAACCCTCAACCCATTCTTCGTCCCAAATATGGAACATTTAGTTAATAAAATTCAGTTCAGAACTGTTTTTTAATTGTTGGTAATTGTTGGTAATTGTTGACCTAAAAAGATTTCGTTTAATTTGTTTAATTCGTGAACAAATATTTTTTTGGATCATTTGGGGCAATTTTGGACTAACAATTATTTCTTAGTTTTCGGACGCTTAGCTCCGTATTTGGAGCGACGTTGCAAACGGTTTGCCACACCCGCGGTATCCAAGGTTCCACGTACGATGTGGTAACGTACACCCGGCAGGTCTTTTACACGGCCGCCACGTACCATTACAATACTGTGCTCCTGCAAGTTGTGTCCCTCTCCGGGGATGTAAGCGTTAACCTCCTTCGCGTTGGTGAGACGCACACGCGCTACCTTACGCATTGCGGAGTTAGGTTTCTTCGGGGTCGTTGTGTAAACACGTACACAAACGCCACGACGTTGCGGACAGCTGTCAAGAGCCGGGCTCTTACTCTTGTCCACCAGTTCTGCTCTTCCTTTTCTAACTAATTGTTGAATTGTAGGCATTTTGTTGTTTGAATTAATTGTTTGTTTATAATAAAATGTTCCGTGCTTTTTCTATATACGCGTAGGCACATAGAACCAGTTTGCGCGAAAAAGCCTGCAAAAGTACTACTTTTTTTTGACATGAGCAAATATTTTTACAAGAAAATTCAAAAAAAGTGCATTTTGCACGATTTATTTGGCATTTTAGGGCTAATGGGCTTGCACAATTAGGCCTGAAAGGACGAATAAATCACAGGTCGTCAGACCTTTTTTGAATTTTCGGAATTGTCCCTTTTTATTTCGGAGGGACCCGCTTGCGGGGCGTGCCGAAATACATTCAAAAAAAGTGCATTTTGCACGATTTATTTGGCATTTTAGGGCTAATGGGCTTGCACAATTAGGCCTGAAAGGGCAAATAAATCACAGGTCGTCAGACCTTTTTTTGAAATTCAAAAAAAGTGCATTTTGCACGATTTATTTGGCATTTTAGGGCTAATGGGCTTGCACTATTAGACCTGAAAGGACAAATAAATCATAGGTCGTCAGACCTTCGTTCCCTTTGTGTCCTTTGCGAACCTATCCTGCCCAATAAGAACTTAGAACATAGAATCTATTTGCCGCATCAAAGTCGCTACATTTTTGTGAAACATACAAGAAAATCACGAAAAAAAAATGCAAACTATTGCACATGTCAAATTTTTATACTACCTTTGCACCGGTTTTTACCTGATTGAACTAGACCATACCTATACCATAACTAGACCATATCTAGACCATATCTAGACCATACATGGTACGTCACTATACCATAGCGGGTACGTTTTAGTTCGATTCGGGAACTTTTTGAAGCATCGTAAAGTATATATACTACGTATATATAGTATTTATTAACTAACCACAGCAAAAATTATGTCGAAAGTCAAGTACAACATCGCCATCGACTCATGGCGAGGCACATTAGACTCAAAAAAAGCAGGACAAGCGAAACGAGAACGAATCGTCTCACGATTCCGCGGAGGAGAAAGCCATCAAGTGTACCCCATGAAAATGCATGATGGACCCTGGTCCGAAAAAGTTACCGCGAACCGCGAACTAATGAAAATGGCGATTCAAGAAGCACACAACATCGAAAAAGCCGCCAAACATCCCGAACTCGCCTCTGCCGAATATTTGGCGAAAGCCAATATGTGGACCCAACGGTTCGCTGACTATAAAGCCGCCAAGAAACCCGCAGACAAACAATATGCCACGCTTTTTACATATACCTATTCTCATCTCTACCACGAACTCAAACTCGGCAATGTACTTACAAATATTGCTGAACTTAAAGAACACAAAGAGAACACCTACAAATCCCTCATCCCGCAAATCCAGGCACTTATCTCCGACGAATCTGACCTCATCGCCAATATGGCGAATATCGCCGCTATCCTTCATAACACCTTCCATTTCTGGTGGACGGGCTTCTATCGAGTCATGAACGACGAACTCGTCCTCGGACCTTTCCAGGGACCCATCGCCTGTATGCGTATTCCTTTTAATAAAGGTGTCTGCGGTACGGCTTGGGCACAAAACAAAACGATCATTGTGCCGAACGTGCACGAGTTCCCCGGACATATTGCTTGCTCTTCCGACTCAAAAAGCGAAATCGTCGTACCTATACGAAAAAACGGAGAAATAATCGCGGTACTCGACATTGATAGTGCTGATTACAACACTTTCGACTCTATTGACCAAAAGTGGCTTGAACAAATATTTGCCATTTTTGTTGCACCTTTGCACACCATATAGTTAATAACTCATAGGCTATCCTAAAAAACTGAAATTGTTAGAATTGCCCTCAAATAAAACAATTAACTACAAATGATTAAGCATTCTATCCTGCCATTCCTTTTCGCTTCGTTGGCGAGTTTATGCACCCTGTCTTTGGCTGCACAAGACACTCTTGAGGTCACGCGATTGGGAAGAAGAGGTACTTTTCGTCCCAATTGGGCGCTACATAGAGCTGCCAAAGCACAAGACCTCGGACCTGGGGGGATTTACTTCACCGGAGAGAAACACCAATTAGTCATTTTCGCCTCCTTCGAGGACAATCCTTTCCTCGGTGACTCTGCCACAACTATCGCATTATGGGACAAAATTCTCAACACCAAACACCTGAATGAACCGCCCTTCGTTGGCTCTATTCACGATTATTTCTACGACCAGAGTTACGGACAATTCAGTCTCACCTTTGATTTGCAATTCGTGCGTGTGGGTAACCGTAGCCGTTACAAAAGCACAGAGTTAGACGATGAGAACTCACAATACCTCGTGCAGGATGTGATTAATTCGCTCAAGCAACGGGACATTGAGTGGAACCTCTACGATTGGAACGGAGATGGATATGTAAACCAACTTCTTATCATCTATGCCGGTCAAGGCAGTAAGTACGGAGGCCTCGGACCAAGCTACGACGCCATCTGGCCGCATCAATGGTGGCTAAGCCAGCATCTCAAAGACCGCCAACAGAATATATACTGCTCTCCGGACACCGTTCAATACTTGAGCAAGGACTATATTCTCGACGCTTATTGCGCCGTACAGGAGATTTCTCCGGATAGCACATATGGCACTTTCGGTACGCTGTGTCACGAATTTACACATTGTTTCGGATTCCCGGATTTCTATTATAGCGGCTATAACAAAACGCCACATAAATGGGAACTCATGGACTATGGAAATTACTGCGAAGAAGGTTTCCGACCCGTTGGTTTTTCTTCACACGAACGATGGTTGATGGGGTGGCTCACGCCTATCGAACTGACCTCTGCTACAACAGTCACGGACATGCCTGCTCTTTCCGACCAACCGGTAGCCTATCTCATTCGAAACGATAACTACCCCAATGAGTTCTATCTCTTGGAAAACCGACAGAAAAAAGGATGGGATGCTGACCTGCCTGGAAATGGATTACTGGTTTTTCATATCGATTATGACCCATCGGTGTGGCTTTCCGGTTTCGGAAACACGGCCAACAAGCAACATTATATGATTATTCCGGCGAATAACAAATCCACACGATCCGGTTGTAATGGTTGGGCTTATCCGTATGAGAACAACGACGAACTAACAGACTCTTCTCTTCCGCCTGCTACACTTTGGCATACCAATTTAAGCGGAAAAAAATTAATGTCCAAAACTGTCACTAACATTACAGTTAACGACAGTTTGGTTTCCTTCTCGTTCATGGCATCACCCACAGGACTCGTTCAAGGAGAAAAGATGACTGACGATTGGACAAAAATAATATACAACGGCCAACTCTTCTTGCGCCACAAAGGATCATTATACAACCTACAAGGCTTAAAAATACAAGGGCACTTCTAAAAATTGCTTTATTCTGATTTAGTGGTTTGGCTTGAGGAGATTGTTGGCTTTGTAACCGATAAAAAGTCAGCAAGCCACCAAGAGAAAACCTAAAGCAATATAAAAGTGCCAAATATTAAACTTAGCGGGCTTAACTAAAAACCTGGAATTTTTAGAAGTGCCCTCAATAAAATAAACCACAATGAAAAAGACTTTTTCCTTAGCAGCACTTTGCTGTCTCGCCTTTATCGGCTTTGAATTCTGTTCGTGCAACACGCACACGGATAACACTCCTACTGACGCCACAATGCCTAAGATTTCCCGCAATTTTGACGATTTGACCATTTGGTTTGAAGAAGCGGTTAAACGCACTCATCCATTCATCTCGTCTGCTTGGAACAGCGATGCTGACGTGGCGGATTTTAACCTCTTGCTCGTTAATCAAGAGAAAAACCGTATTTGCAAAATAACACCGGAAGGCAAAAAAGAACTGCAGGAAAGCGAATGGTCGGAAAATCTGAAGAACGAAGTAAGTTTGATCAGTTCGTTCGGCTATACCACCCTTAACGGTCTTAACCACACGCTTATACTATGCGATTTTGCGTTTTTCGACGAGAAAGCAGAAATGACCAAACAGACATATGGGCATGTCTTCTCTGACGAAGAAATTGTGTACGGATGGCTGGCGCTCTTCTACCATGAGTCCTTCCACCAATTTGTCCAAAGAGGGGAGAAAGGCTGGATGCCAAGCGAAACACCGAGTGACCGTTCACAGACCTATCCCATTGACTATCAACCGCGTATATACCGCAAATTGGCTTTAATTGCGCTGAAAAACGCTTGGCTGAACGAAGCAGTCAAACCGGAACAATATGCTCGCGCTAAATACTGGATGAATAAGTACGAGAAAAACTATGCGCAAGAGGCTGAACTAATCAAAAGCTACGATGTTGATGAATCTTCTGCGGAGTATTTCTCTCGTTTCATCTTGCATTCGGCGTTCCCTTCGTACGATGCTTTGTATGACATAGATGGAGATAATATCACATCGGGAGTCGATGCGGAGAGTTACATGCAATGTGCCGCTTTGCAGTTACTTCGCCGCGACGGACGATTGAACGAAGCGATTGAGGCTTGCAAATCCTGTACATTAACTCCTATCAACTGCCTGCTTAAGAATACAAAACTGCCGGATAACTACGATGAGAACCAAGATGCCGCAGACATCAAACGAATTACGGAGGCGATGGATAAAGCATTTGGAAACAATCCTATGCTCCAATCCATCGGAGAAATAATAAAACGTCACAAAGCCGGACAACAACACTATTTGGCGGTTAGAACAAAATCCGGCGCTTATGTGGACCTGTCGGGCGAATATAATTTGACCGAATTGCCGGGATTACGGTGCATCATTACGCTCTCCACTTCCTTGGACGAATATGAGATTGAGGGACTCACAGTCTTGGGACGTGGGTTCTATTATCTGGTTCCTTTGGCAGGAGAGAATGCGCTTTCGATTTCAGATGTAGCGCCTTCTGACGAACTGTCGCCTATTGAGGGAGTAATCATTGAGCAGAAAGCACAACTGACCGCACTACAGGAAAAAGGTATGAACGTCAAAACGCTACCAACGAAAACACTCATCGGTAAAGACTCATTTGGAAATAAATACTATATCTGTAGATTTAACTAAGTTCTCCCGTGCAATATTCCGGTAAATTTTCTAAGACTCCCGTTTCAATGCGAACAAGCATCCGGAATGGGAGTTCTTTTTCCCGTAACATCATAGAGCTTGCCGTTACACTCGATAAACAGCCTGCCGTCACGCAACACTTTTCTGCTTTGTACGTTCCTTTGTACGGACTCCATGCCCGTCTCTTTCTCCGGACGTACATATTGTGCGTCCGTACGGACATTACGAACACCGGGTTTGCCTAAGTACATCGGATTAGCGTTGGCATTCAAGAGGAATCCCTGCACTTTTATGGATTGTCCGATAAGTTCGGGATTGTCAACCACATTGAGTGCCGCACGAGCGTTCTCGCTAATCTGAACAGTTACATATCGCTCGTCATCTTTCTCTTCCGCTTTGTCTGCGAGCACTAAGGACAAGTCATCGGTGAAACTGATTCCGTCGTAAGTGTCATTATACCGTTTCACTCCACCGAGTACATATCCTGTCACCCAATAATAGGTTTCTGTCCATACAGTTCCTTCATTAGCTGCTAATAGAATCACATCGGCACATGTATAGGGATCAGGCTTGGTCCCGCTACCCTGCAGGTCAAGTAATGCCACTTCCAACATCACCGTTATACGTTTCTCTACTTTATCTCCGTTTTGGGCATCTTTACCCCGCAGATAGAGATAACATCCATGCTGACCTTCCGAAGCTCCGCTCTTACAAGAAACTGTAATCTCGCCGCCTTCGGCGGGTAACGTATTTGTACTCAGCGAGAACCACTCCGCCTCACCTTCCTCTAACGATGCGCTGATACCGGCACTATTGAGGTTGGCTCCCTCTACATGAAGTGTGCGCGATGAGCTTCTATAATAGCGTCCCATAAGCCCGAAATCAAGCATCGTACCCTCTACTGTACGGATGACTCCCTTGTCAGGATCCGCAGGACGCACACACACGTCGTCAAGGAAGAAACGGTGCTTGTAGGTCGAGGTAAAAGTAATACGGATGGAACTCTTGATATCGGAAATGTGGATGACCACATCTGTCCATTGATGCTTCTTGAGTTCGAACATCGTTGGATCCGTGGTTGTTCCGCCTTGAATGGACACGTAAAACAAAGAATCTCCTTCCCATGGCGCTACGCGGAAGGTAAGTACGGCCTCTCCTTCACATTCAATAATAGGTGTAGTCGCCTTACCCTGCTTGGCACTTGTTCCTACCTTGAGACAACGATTTGCGCCGTTACAGTAATCGAACGTCCACTCCGGCGCATCTTGATAGATAACAATCGCTTTGGCGATGTCTCCGCCCCATAGATTGTCGTTCCCGCCGGTGTAACCGTAGTTCTCATCCTCTTCGTCAAAACAACGACTGAATCCCTCATAATAAATAGGCTCCATTTCCGCCATCAACATACTGGACATGACCAAACATGCCGTTAATAAGAATAACTTTTTCATGGTATTTTTATTCTAACTATTATGGGCGCTTCTAAAAATTGCTTCATTTTGATTTCGAGTTTTATCTTGAGTAGATTGCTGGTTTGAATGAGGGCGCAATGCGGGCATTGTAACCAAGTTAAAACCAACAAGATGCCAAGAAAAAACCGAAAGCAATATAAAAGTGCCAAATTTATTAACTAAACGGGCTTAACTAAAAACGCGGAATTTTTAGAAGTGCCCTTATTATCTTTAATTATCCGCTTTTTCCAATTTCGCGTGGGTGAGCAACAAAGTCTTCGTGCCCTGCGTATCGAAGTGAATCTCTATCTTGTCGTTCTCCGTCACTTCGTCACGATAGACACGCACGACAGAACCGATACCGAACACACGGTGAATCACTCTATCACCGGATTTCCATTCACTAACTGTTTCCGTCTGCTCAGAGGAAATAGGTGTTTTCATGGAGATAGGGTAAGCCTGTATTTTCGGAATACTCGGAATCTTTTGTATCTGAGGCAGACCCTCTGCTTTTGATTTATGACTTTCTATCTCCAAAAAGCGCTTGTCTATATCGTTGAGAAATCGGCTGGGCGATGCAAAATTGAACGATCCGTTACGGAAACGCTGACGGGCAAAAGAGAGATAACATTGCTCCTTCGCACGGGTTATGGCTACGTAGAGCAGTCGCCTTTCTTCCTCTATTTCCGAGGGCTTGACAGCAAACTGAGAGGGGAATAGGTTTTCTTCCAGTCCTACGATGAAAACCACAGGAAACTCCAAACCTTTGGCTGCATGCACGGTCATAAGCGTCACACGCTCGGTCGTATCCGCTATGTTCTCGTCTTGGTCTGTCAATAGACTCACTTCACTCAGAAAATCCGTCACAGGCGTAAAGTCAATACCTTCCTGAGCGCGCTGCTCCACAAACTCATGGATAGCGTTCAGTAACTCCTGAACGTTCTGGGCGCGGTCGATTCCTTCCTGAGAACGGTCCATGGCTAAAGCAGTCATTACTCCTGAAGTGCGAAATACCATTTCCGTGAAAGCAAAGGCATCCATCATCTCACTTTGCGCGCTATACCCGTCCATCTGTTGAGCGAACAACTGAAGTCTCTTTTTCGTTGCTGCACTTACGTCCAACCCCGTCGCGTCCGGCTCACGCATAACATCCAGATAACAACGATGATGCTCTATCGCATTGGACGACACTTTCTTCATCGTCGTCTCGCCTATACCTCGTCCTGGGAAACCAACGATACGCAGCAACGCTTCATTGTCAAGCGGATTAACGGATAGACGCAGATAGCCCAACGCATCCTTGATTTCCTTGCGCTGGTAGAACGATGTTCCGCCATAGATACGGTAAGGGATATTGAGCTTACGCAACTCTCCTTCTATCACACGACTCTGCGCATTGGTACGATAAAGAACGGCGAAGGCGTCATAGCCGGAGCTTTCCTTATGGGCTGTCATCTTCCTGCTTTTGAAGATTCGTTGTATCTTCGTCGCCACGCTAAGCGCTTCCGTCCTGTCGTCCATGTAAGGTTGCAACGAAAGCGGCATTCCTTCCTCTTCCTCTGAATAAACAGTCTTGTCTATCTGGTTGATATTCTTGCGAATAAGTGAATTGGCGGCATTAACAATGTTTTGTGTTGAGCGATAGTTGCGCTCTAACTTGAATAGTTTGGACTGAGGATAAACGCGCTGGAAATCCAATATATTGCGTATGTCCGCGCCGCGGAATGAGTATATCGATTGGGCGTCATCGCCTACTACACAAATATTGTTCTGAGGCTCTGCCAAGCGACGTACCAACAGAAATTGAATATAGTTCGTATCCTGATATTCATCTACAAGGATATATTGGAATTGTTTCTGGTACCGCTCGCGTACCTCTTGGCTGACATCCATAAGCCGCAGCATGTTTATCAGCAAATCGTCGAAATCCATGGCATTGGAGGCTTTCAGACGCAACTGGTATTGTTCATAGATCAGCGCTATTTCGTACATCCTTTGCTCCCTATCCTCGCGTAAAAGTTGCTGACTCATTCCGTATTGCGAAGGACTGACACCCATGTTCTTTAGCATCGAAATGCGGCTCTGTACTGCTCCTGGCTTGTAAATCTTATCATCCAAACCATGCTCTTTACAGATAGCTTTGAGCAGCGTTTTCATGTCTGCCGTATCATAAATGGTAAAATCTCGCGTGTAACCTAATATATCCGCGTACGGGCGCATGAGACGAGTGCACACACTATGGAACGTTCCCATGCACAAATAACGCGCATCGTTCGCCGATACGAGTTTGGCAATACGTTCCTTCATCTCACGGGCGGCTTTGTTGGTAAAGGTAAGAGCCATAATACGGTTCGCCGGAATTCCCTGCTGCAACAAGTAAGCTATACGATACGTCAGAACACGCGTCTTTCCGGAACCGGCACCGGCTACTATTAGCGAAGCACCCTCAGTATATGTCACTGCCTCACGCTGGGAGGCATTCAATGTGTCTAAAAAATCCATGAATTGGCAAAAAAGTTTGCAAAATTACAACTTTTTTTGCATATGTGCAAATTTTTTACTAACTTTGCAGCCGATTTTGCAAAATGACTAAATAAATGGTCTAACAAATGGTCAAATGGTAAATGACCAAATGGTAAATCACTCTATGTTGCCGGTAGATTTTATAGAGAGTATGCACCAGCAGTTGGGCAATGAGGCTGGTCTGCTGATTAAGGCACTGGAAACGGAGCCGGTTACCTCTATCCGTCTCAACAGCAAGTTAGATGTGCTGACGTTTGACTGCGATACGGACGAGGTTCCGTGGCACGTGGACGGTTATTATCTCTCCGAACGACCGCAATTTACGCTCGACCCGCTTTTTCACGCCGGTTGTTATTATGTTCAGGAAGCCAGTTCCATGTTCATACAGCAGATTTTGGAGCAGTATCTGGATACCTCATCCGTCGTTCTCGACCTCTGTGCCGCTCCGGGAGGAAAAAGCACGCTTGTCAGCGAGTATTTGGGAAGCGACGGACTACTCCTTAGTAACGAAGTGGTACGCCAAAGAGTTTTCATACTCAGCGAGAATATCCAGAAATGGGGAAACGGTAACACCATCGTCACACATAACAAAGCTGCCGATTTCGGCGAGCGATGCAAACATCTCTTCGATTGTATTTTGGTAGATGCTCCTTGTTCCGGAGAAGGGATGTTCAGAAAGGACGAGC
>ONQO01000077.1 GCA_900319995.1 uncultured Bacteroidales bacterium | reverse complement strand
CTTTGGATCCTCCGCGCCGTTCATACCATCCTTGAACGAACGTACACCTTTACCCATTCCGTGCATCAATTCGGGGATTTTCTTGCCTCCGAAAAGCAGCAGAACGACGAGTACGATAAGAATAATTTCCCAAGTTCCTAACATATATCTATAGAATTTTAAATGATTTGTCTTGTGAGTTTTACAGCGACATTTTGATTTGCTCCGCAAAGCGGTCCACGCGCTGCATTTCGGCAGGGATATCTATGTTTTGCGGGCAGTGTACAATACAATGGTTGCAGCCGATACAGTGGTCTGCCTGACGAATTCGCTCTATCTTTCGGTTGTACCCTACAAGCCATCGACGCGAAGACACATTTTCCGTGAGACAATTATTGAAATAGCCGAATATAACGGGGATGTTCAATCCGTAGGGGCACGGCATGCAATAGTTACAAGCCGTACAGGGAACCGCTTTCAGGTCGCATATCTCTTTTGCGAGTCGCATAAGCATTGCATCTTCCTCTTGTGTTATCGGTCGCAGAGGGGAGCAGGTGATGCAGTTTTCTTTTAGGTGCTCCATATATGTCATGCCGCTCAATACAGAGAGAATACCTTTAGGCGTTCCTGCATAGCGGATAGCCCACGAAGCCGGAGTAGCGTTTATATCCGCTTTTTTCATCTCTTGCACAATAGGAGCCGGTTGTTTCGCCAGACGGCCACCTAACAGAGGCTCCATAACCACTCCGGGGATACCCCTTTTAGCTATTTCAGCATATAGATACGAAGCGTCCGTATTGCGCGGATTGATTTCGTCGGCATAGTTCCAATCGACATAATTGAGTTCTATCTGGACGAAGTCCCAATGGTATTTTCCTTCGTCATGCCATCGTAGCAGCATGTCGAATATCCGGACGTCACCGTGATACGAGAAGCCGAGATTCCGAATACGTCCTTTCGCTTTTTGCTCCACGAGCCAGTCAAGAATACCATTATCCATATAGCGACCGTAGAACGTCTGCATCGCATCCTTACCTGCGGACGAACCGCCAATTGAATGTAACAGCAGATAATCGACATAATCCGTTTTCAGGTAGTCCAGCGAACGCTCGAACATAGCAATTGATTCCTCTCGCGACCATATATCCGGAGAAAAATTCGACAGTTTCGTGGCTATGAAATAGTTCTTGCGCGGATGGCGTGAGAGCGCGATACCGGTTGCCTGTTCCGACTCGCTCTGACAATACACGGGAGACGTGTCAAAATAATTGACTCCATGCGCGAGCGCATAGTCCACCAGCGCGTTCACCGCTTCCTGATCTATCTGCGAATCCGGATTCTCACGCGCCGTTCCTCCAGCCACAACAGGAAGACGCATCATACCGAATCCGAGCAATGACACGACGTCTCCCGTATTTGGATTGACACGAGTAGTCATGTTGCTATCTGCTCCTTCCTCCCCTTGCTCGGCAGAGTGCATGGAGCCTTTTTTGCAGGCAGTCAGCAATACCGATGTACCTGCTACTGCGGCTGCTGTATGTTTAAAAAATTCCCTTCTGTCCATAATCGTTTCATTCTCAACATGAGACACTTTGCATACTGACTTTATTATTCTATATGGTGAGCCTCGTTTCCTTCCACATAGATAGCGCTGAACGGTCGGGCTGGACATAAGAATTCACATTTGCCGCAACCTATACAGCGTTCGCTGTCAACAGCCGGAACGAGAACCATCCGCCCTTCCCGCGTTGTATATTCCACCATTTGAATAGCCTCCACCGGGCAATGACGTGCGCAAGCGCCACACGTGTCACCGTTCCTGACAGGAATACAATTGTCCGCTATCCAAACGGCATGCCCGACATGAATAAGAGGTTTGTCTTCAGGACGAATCGGTTTTATTGCCGCCGTCGGACATACCTGCGAACAGTGCGTACACTCGGGCCGGCAGTAACCGCGCTCGAAGGACATCTCCGGTTGCATGAATCGCAAGGGATCGGATGAAGGCCGCAACACATTGTTCGGGCAGGCACTCACGCACAATTGGCATGCCGTGCAATGACGTTGCATATGGCGCGCGGAGAGTGCTCCGGGAGGCACGATAGGTGTTTGGCGACGTGGAGTTTGTTTGTCTTCCAGCGCAGCCAATCCTCCATCCACTTTGATTTTCGCTTGTGCCATCGCCGCTGTTCCTATTAGCATTGCAGCTCCTGTCAGCACAGCTCTTCTTTCCGGAGAAACCGGTACTTCCGAATGAGTACTCTTTGCTTTTTCTGCGGAATGGATTAACGGTTTATATGACAGCGCACCGTGCTTACATTTTGTCAGGCAATCGCCACACACAACACAACGGGAATAGTCCACCTTGCCGTTTTTGGAATCTATCGCCGCTGCTTTGCAGTTCTTCTCGCATAGCGAGCACTTGTTGCATTTGCTCTCGTCCACTTGCACACGCAGCAATGAGAAACGGGCGAAGAATGATAGAATCGTGCCTACGGGGCAGATGGTATTGCAGTAAGTGCGTCCGTGCCGCCAAGCAAGAACACCGGGAATGATTAATGTCAGCAAGGCGATGACAAATGTTGTCACGCTGCGCATCCATATTTCTGCCTCAGAGAACAGGTAACTATCATAATTGCTCTCTATAGACGCTATCAGATTGTTCAACAAATCATATAGCGGTCGAAACAACGAATTGACAATACGTCCATAGGCCGAATAAGGGGCTAAGAGCGTCGTAACAGGAGCAAAACCGACAATCAGACACACAACGAACACACCCAATATCGTATAGCGTAAGACACGCTTCTCCAGAGAATAACTGTAACGGTTCTTTTTGCTCTTCCTGCCTAACCAGCCGAAGATATCCTGCATCACGCCCAGCGGACAAATGACACTACAATAGAGCCTTCCGAAAAGAAGTGTCAAGATGATAAGAACCACAAGAATGCCGAAATCCAATGCCATTAATGCCGGCAGGAACTGCACTTTAGCTACCCATCCGAACCAGAGGTTGACTCCCCATGCTCCAAGGAAAAGAAGCGTTACCGCAACGAAAAAGAATGTTGCGAGAACGATGCGGATAATTCGTAACAGATGATTATTGTTCGCTTTCATAATCTTTTACGCTTTTGACGATAGTCATGGTCTTGCCGGCATAGTTCGCAGTATTTCTACGCATTCTTCAATACTCTCCACTCCGTTCAGGCGAGAGTCAATCGGGCATTGAGTAGTCCGGTCTCTATTCAAAATCTGCGGCACTTCTTCGGTAGCAAACACCAAAATGCCATTCCCCTCCAAGAGTTCTTTCCCTGCTTTGCAGATGACATTGGTATGCACTTCTTTTACTCCTCCGGTAGCCATGAGTGCCGCAGCGGCTTTGCCTATCACTTTGTCCGCCACGATAGCCCCTTCCAACCGTTCCGGGTGGTCCGATATCAGTTGAACCAGATCTTGCACTCCGCGATTATCATGTGTGGTCAACGTGCCATGGCTATAAACCAACAAACTTAAGCCCTGTTCGTTGAGCATATCCAGCATTTGCCTTCCGATAGCCTGACCTCCCCGAAGTATAGTGACACATTCTTCAGCCGTTTTGGCATTCAGCAGTTTGGATTCCATCGGGCAAAGTCCCGTTCCCTCACGGTTAACCATAAGAGGAATCTCCTCTTTGGCATGAATACGTATTCCTGCTTGCTCCAACATCTGCCGCGCCGGAGTACTCACCAGCGGCGTATAGACGGTTTTCACCTTACCTATTATCAAGAGCGATGCTGCCGCTTTTCCTACGCGTTTATCTGCCACGACGGCGCCCTCCAACCGTTCCGGTTCATTGGCAGTCAGGTATAGTAAATCCTCGACACCGGGAGCAGAATAACTGCTCGTCTCACCCTGGTTGCAAATCTGCATACCTATACCTTGTTCTTCCAAAGCGGCTAACATCTGCTCTCCTTTGTTGCAGCAGCCAGCGAACAATACAAACACTACGGCCGCAAATAATAACTTTCTCATTTTGATTTTAATTGATTTTTAATAATTCTATAGTGTGGTTTGTAAGTAGATCGGAACGGCTCGCTGTGATGCACTGCCTGCTTCGCCTCCGCCGCCTCGCGCAATACTTTTTGTAACGCTTCATTGCCCCAAGCGGGGTGAACAAGGAGCGCAATGCACTCTATGTGCCGCCATTCTTCCGCCCATCCGTTCGTTGTTTCACTCCTCAACGATTGTATTCTTTCATCTCCGGCAGCCTCAAAGAACAAATGTAAAAGTTCCTCCTCTGTCATTCTTTTCTCCGTTACTTCCCTCAAATTGACGCGTACATAGCGATGTCTGAACCCTGTCGGTTCGAAAAAAGGCATACCGTTTGATATGGGTTCCTTTGCCATTTGTTCCAATTCATAGTGGAGATAATTTCTTGCTGCAACCGTGTCGCGCATTAAGTGCTCAGCGCCGAAAAAATCCTGATAACAGGTCTTATAAACATCCTGCAAGGTCGCTTCCGAATAACGCGTCGCTATGTCGGTACACATCTGTCGTATTGCCCTTTCTTCGCTGTCACGCGGTTGCACTTGCGCCGTTATTCCAGCACACCCAAGTAACAGTAATATGAAAAGACAGTTACGAATATTCATTTGTTTTTCAACGTTTTGTCTGCTAAATCCGCCTTACCGGAGGAGATTTTGGTAAGTAGTTCACCTTTCTGTCATACAATTTCGGCGACAAAGGTACGAAAAAAATATGATATACGCAAATTTTTTTTATTTTTATGTTGCACATTTAAAATATTTATAGTACCTTTGCACTCGATTTGTCGTTCGCGGGAGTGCCAAATCAGTAAAGAGACAGAGTTGGCACATACTGCTCTACCGTCGGCCGACTGTCGGCTGACCGTCGGTTCTGTCAGGTAAAACAGACGTTAAATTCGTAAGAATATTGGTCAAAGATTTCGTACGAAAGTTTAGATAGAAAAAACAATTATAAAATACTGTTAAAGATATGAAAGATCAAATCAATGCCTTGATCATGGAGGCAATGAAAAACCATGACACGGTGCGCACAGAATCCTTGCGCGCCATCAAAAGTGCTTTCCTGAACTGGCAAACCAGTAAGGAGAATGCAGGAAAAGAACTGACGGAAGCAGATGAGATTCAGATTATCAAAAAGATGGTCAAGCAGCGTCAGGAGTCCGTTGAGCAATACATCGCTGCCGGACGCAAAGAGTTAGCTGACGCCGAACAAGCTCAGATCAACGTCTTGGAGACTTTCCTGCCCAAAGCGGCATCCGAAGAAGATATCGTTCGCGCTTTCCAGCAAGCGAAAGAAGAGAACGGATGGGAGCCCGAGAAGAAGAACATGGGCCTCTTTGTCAAAGCCATCAAAGCTGCGTTGCCCAATGCCGACGGCAAAATGGTCGCTCAGGTCGTTCAGAGCCGACTGGCATGAGTACAACAAAAACCATTGAAGTAGTAGCTGCCGTCCTTTTTGACAATCAAGGACGCATTTTTGCTACGCAACGAGGTTACGGCGAATGGAAAGATTGGTGGGAGTTCCCCGGCGGTAAGATCGAACCCGGCGAGACGCCACAACAAGCGCTTAAACGCGAGATACGCGAAGAACTGGATGCTGACATCGAAGTCGGCGAACTCCTTCGAACCATCAACTACGACTACCCGGCTTTCCATCTCACGATGCATTGTTTCAAGTGCCGCTTGTCAGACGGACATCTGGCTTTATTGGAGCACGAAGCTGCTAAATGGCTCTTCCCCTCTGCCCTCCATTCCGTCCGATGGCTACCCGCCGACGAAGAGATAATCAACGATCTAACACGATTATAAATCTGGAGTTATTCAACCAGACCTAATTTCTTCAAACGGGACCGGATAGCGCCATACGTGCGACCAAACTCTTTGGCTAACTGAGCGATAGGTGTGCCTTCTTGGAATAGTTCGCGAAGACGCATATCGTCCTCCGCCATCCACCGTGCGCCGGCTTGCGAGGTCTCGGACACATCCTGAGTGCGCTTTTTACGCATCATCTTAATGAAATCCAACAAGAACGGCGACGGCTTTCCTTCTTCCAACATGTCATGAATCATCCCCTCCACCGCCATGTCGTCTAAGTCGCTGCCTTTATATTCGTTTTTGGCGGGCTTCCTTTGTACATTGTACATCGTCCCTTTGTCCTTTTCTTGTACTTTCCCCTTTGTCCTTTGTACTTTGTCACCTTGTACTTTACATAGTTCTTCCATCGGAGCAACAAACGTATTGCGGACCTGTAACAGCGATTCGGAAGAAGGGTTGTCCGTTTGGAGGAGGGATCGCATCAGATGAATTTTCTCGTGTAGCACTAAGAACAGGTCGCTCAGCAGTGGTTCAAAATCCTTGGCGTCCGCTTTGTTCTTACAACGGCAGGGATGATCGGCTATCTTCTGCGTCACAGGTTCCATCAACGGCACAAAATACCCGCAAGCCGCGTGCAAACGCTCACGCAGCAAATTCTTGTCGCTGCTCACCAGCAGTTTGGTCAGTTGCGGCCGGAACTTATCGGCTATCGTTTGCCATTCGGTAAAAACAGGCTGCAACGCGTCCAAGAACGGCAAACTTTCTTCATTGAACGACACTTTGGAGGCTACCATCTTGCGCATCTGATCGACCAGCGAAAGTGTCCGATGGAAATCAAAAAGCGCGCTAAACAGCTGAATCTCATATTCCTTGCGTGCCGTCGGAAGTGCCTGCTGAATCGTCTCCACAGGCGGCTGATTATCCGTATAACGCAGCACGGAAGGATCATTGTCCAGTTCAACATAATCAAGCTTCGAAGACAGCACAATCCCTTCAAGCGTTCGGCAACGCGAAAGCGCCACATAGACCTGCCCAGCCGCAAAAGCGCGCGCCGCGTCGATGATCACCTTGTCGAACGTCAGACCCTGACTCTTGTGAATCGTCACCGCCCACGCGAGCCGCAGCGGATACTGGGTGAATGAGCCTAAGATCTCCTCGTCGATCTTGCCCGTTTTCTCGTCCTCTTTGTAGCGGATATTCTCCCACACCATGCGCGTCACTTCGATGTCGCCGTCCTCGCAACGCACAATGATTTTTTCGCTGTCGATCTCGGTGATCAAGCCGATCTTGCCGTTATAAAACCGCCGCGGTTTCTGGTCGTCGTTACGCACGAACATCACGCGCGCGCCTGTTTTTAAGTATAAGGTCTCCTCCGTCGGATAGATATTCACCGGAAAATCTTTCTTGATCTCTGCCGTAAAAACATGCGGCACGTCGGGCAGTTTGGCCAGCTCGCGTTCGTTCAAATCATCCGCCAAGTGGTTATGGGTCGTCAGGGTAATATGGAAGTCCTCATCTGTGTTCTGAAACCGCGGGTTATACCGCCCGTTAAGCAGCGCACGACCTTGCGCAGTTAACTGATTCTCACGCACTTCGTTCAGTAGTTGCACAAACGTCTGATCCTGTTGTCGGAACACATGATCCAGCTCCACATAGATCGGTTGCAACTCCTGCATCACCTTCGCTTGAAAGAAATACGGCCCTTCGTAATACTTCCGCATCGCCTCTTCGTCCTCGCCGCGTGTCACCACCGGAGACAGCTGAAACAGGTCGCCAATCATTACCAACTGCACGCCTCCGAAAGGCTGATCTTTGCGGTATTTGTACCGCCGCAACACCTGATCTATCGCATCCAACACATCCGCCCGAACCATACTGATCTCGTCAATCACCAGCATCTCCAAGTGATAAATCAGGTTCCGTTTGCGTTGCATAAGTCGCTGTTCTGCAAACAGTTGCTTGTACGACTGTGGCGTCGGAATAAGTGTCCGGACGGGCAATTGAAAGAACGAATGAATAGTCATTCCGCCGGCATTGATAGCCGCCACACCGGTTGGAGCCACCACCGCCATATTCTTCGGCGTCTGCTCCCTTAACTTCCGCAGAAAAGTCGTCTTTCCTGTTCCCGCTTTCCCCGTGATAAACAACGGCCGGTTGGTGTGCATAGCAAACTCCTCCGCCAAGTAATAAGCCATCGACTCATTCCGTGCATCTATATGTGGATTCGTCTCGTTCATTATATGCAAATATAAATTATCTGTTTAAATTTTAACGTATTTCAGAGCAAACCTGCCATGTAAACCGGCACAAGGAGTGTCTCTCCGTCTTTGCGCAGATCTTTGGTATAAACCAAATAGCGATTATTGATACGCGATGAGTACTTCTCGCAGAATGCATCCAAAGAAGCATGCGACTTGTGATTGGATGATTTTACCTCTATCGGGCAAATTTTTGCTCCCCGAGACAATAGAAAATCTATCTCATAGCTGTGACTTTCATCTTTCGGCCAAGTGTGGTAATAGAGTTTATTACCTGCGGCGCGTAGCATTTGCGCAATGAGATTTTCATATACATAGCCGAGGTTCGCCGATAACTTGTCTGATAGAAGTTTGCTATATAACTCATTTTCCATGAAACGTTTATCCCAGAAAGCGAGTGTTACCATCAGCCCTGTGTCTCCCACGTATAGTTTGAAACGTTCTCTATCTTCAGTCAGAGGAAGTCCCACTTGCGGGTCTGCAACATGATAGCAAAAATTAACTGTTTTACTTTCCTCAAGGGCGACAATCAAGTCTTCCATCTTATCCGAAGGCAAACCTTTGATAATAGATGTGGGATGGAAACGTGTCACATTGCGCGATAACATGGAAGGAATGGCTTGGAATAATCGACCTATTTTGCCATTTTTGTCAATCTTACGGAAGTCTTCGATATACAATTCGATTATCTTTCGTTTGATGGAATCTACGGCGCGCAGGTTTTTTGTTTCAAGGTATTTACTAATGGCTTGTGGCATACCTCCGACTAACATATACAACCTAAGATCACGCATTTTCGCTCGGTTAAGTTCATCGCCCATAGACATCTGTTTGTCAAAAAGTTGCTTTTGAAGAGGCATAGTTGTCTTATCTCCCATTGCCCAGCGGAACTCCTCATAATCCATCGGGAACATCTCAATCTTATCTTCTTCGCTCGGAATAGTTATGTTTTCGACATTCTTACGGATACTGATGAGCGAACCGGTTTCGATATAGTCATAACGACCATCCTGCACAAGATATTTGATTGCTTGACGCGCTAACGGACATTGTTGCACTTCGTCAAAGATGATAACCGACTTCCGAGGCGTCAAATTAACCCCGTAATGGGCTTGCAAAGTAAGGAAGATATAATCCAAATTATCCAGATCTTCAAACAAATCTTTGATTTTCTTTGCCGCCTTGTTGAAGTCAATCAAGATATACGAGGCATATTCCAGCTTGGCGAACTCCTCCACAATAGTGGATTTTCCGACACGACGTGCGCCCTCAACCAGCAAAGCTGTTTTGCCCTGACTTTCTTGTTTCCATGTCAGCAATTTGTCGTACAATTTACGCTTAAAAATCCGTTTCATAATTCCGACTTGTTGAAATTCGCTGCAAAATTACTAAAAATAAATGAATTATGCAAATATTTTTGACGTTTTTCCTAAATTCCTTGCGATTTTATTTGCTAAAATACCTAAATCCCCCG
This sequence comes from uncultured Bacteroidales bacterium, assembly GCA_900319995.1. Lineage (GTDB taxonomy): Bacteria > Bacteroidota > Bacteroidia > Bacteroidales > Paludibacteraceae > Colicola. The sequence continues at coordinate 868 of ONQO01000077.1, read as the reverse complement.
CGATTTATTTTCTCGAAACACACAAATTCCCCGCGATTTTATACCACTCGATTCACCTACTATACTGAGATACCGTTTTAAAGGTAATTTTGAGCCGATTCTACGAAATAACTTACATGCTTCTAAACAAATCTTCCTCTACCAATATGAATTTGCAGTAAAGGAATAAGGAATACTTCTAAACAACACACACGGGCGACTCATTGAGCCGCCCGTGTGATTAAATCACAAATTTGAAAATTCGCTTGCGTAAAAATCGTGCCCCTCAGGGCTAAGAATAATCGTTCGAGCTATGCGAGATAAAAAATCTCACATCTCCAATGTGAAACTCTGTTTTACTTGACCTCTTGACCTTGGAGAGTATAGGTTTTATCTCCACGAAGAATGTAGATTTGACCATTACGAATAACCTTTGTACATGGCACATCGTCACTTGGTACATTTTCAACCCCTGTGGCTTCGCCTTCGCTTGTCGTGGTAAAGCTACCGGAATAAGTGGCAACGGTTTGATCATTGGCATCTTTTGCCGTCAAGTTATAGCCGTATTGCGTACCACTGTTAAGGCCCGTAACCGTGAACTGCAGGCCGTTTGCCGTCATCACTGCTGCCGGAGCATGTGCCTGTCCGTCGCGAGAAGGAGCAAAAGCAATGCCTGTTAACTGACCGTTACTATTGAAGGTCAACGTGCAGAACAATACACCATCTTTGGTGATCTCAATTGTATAAGAAGCCGCATTGTTGCTTGTCGGCCAAGTGAGCGTTGCAGCATTGTCCTGCGGCTCTACTTGTACATCGTTGGTGACCACGATTGCTTCTTCGGCTCCGATAGCGTACGTGTAGTAGAAATCCCTCCAAACAGCGGCAGCTT
>ONQO01000082.1 GCA_900319995.1 uncultured Bacteroidales bacterium | reverse complement strand
GGTGGCTCGTTCACCATTAGTGCCGGTGAAGAGGGTATCCAATGCGACACCTCGGTCATCACTTTCACCGGAGGATACATTGACGTCGTTCATGCGGGCGACAAAGGCATCGCCGCCTTCGATACCATTGCCGTTAATGGCGGCACCATCCGCGTCAACAGCGAATACAAGTGCATCAAAACACAGGGTAATCTGATTGTCAACGGAGGTGACATACGTGTCGTATGCAATGGGCAAGCCTCGTCCGGCGGAGGTGGAAGATGGGGAGGAAATACCTCTTCTAACAGCAGTCCGGAGGGTATAGAAGCCAAAGGAACCATCACCATCAACGGAGGTATCATCTATGCGCAGTCGGCAGACGACGCCATCAACTCCGGCGGGGACTTCACGGTCAACGGAGGATGTCTATGCGCCTACTCCACCGGTAACGACGGCATCGACGCCAACGGGAACTGCTATATCAAAGGAGGACTCGTCTATGCCATCGGCGCGCGTAATCCGGAAGTAGCAATGGATGCCAACACCGAAGAACGCTATCAACTCTATATTCAAGGGGGAACAATAGTGGCTATCGGCAATCTCGAAGGGGGAGCCAGTATGACACAAAGTTGCTACAAAGCAACCGGCGCAACCAACACATGGTACGCCATGGTGGTCGGAGAAGAAGTATTTGCCTTCAAAACGCCAAGTACCAACGCCTCTACCATCGTCGTCTCCGGCGCCTCACAACCCCAACTGTTCAAGAGTGTAACCGCTTCCGGAACAGATATATTCAACGGCATCGGGTTCTATCCCGCTTCTTACACAGGAGGCAATAGTGTTTCTCTATCCATCTACAGCGGCAATAGTGGTGGCGGACCCGGCGGAGGTGGTTGGTGGTAAATCATTTATATAAACATTGAGTCATTATGAAACGAAGTATAATTATTTTTATATGTTCCCTGTTCCTCGTTACCGCTTTTGCGGATAATAGTCTGCTGACACCGGAACAACTCGCCAAGCGGGAGAAACGCAAAAACCTTACGGTCAAAGAATGGAATACGGATTCGAAAACCAAAGCACGATGGTTGGACCACGTCAAAGTGTACGACAATCAGGGACGTTGTGTCGAAGAGATCGAGTATGCCAGTTATGGTCAGCGCAAAAGAATTACATCCACCTATGACGACGTGACCGGCAAAGTGATTGAGGAAGTGGAATACAACGATCGTAACAAACCGGTACGTATCCGCAAATATGAATGGAACGAAAACGGAACAAAAGCCAAACAGTACAATTATTTGCCAAATGGTAAGTTGTACTCTATCAAGGTGTTCGAGTATCTCTTCAGTGACAAATAGACCAAACACATAAGTCCTTTGAACCGGATTGAAGACATAGTATCACAGTTTACGCCTATCTCGTTAGAGCAAATGGAGAGCGTACAACTCATGAACCGCATTGACACCAAATATACCTTGCCGATATGCTTGCTTCCGGATATTTTGGAGGCGGCTAAAACAGAGTATTTTGTTCAGGAGACGGCAGGAAAACGTATCGCATCGTACGACACCATTTACTATGACACCGAGACTTTGGACATGTATATACGCCATCATGACCGCCAACTCGTACGACAGAAAATACGTATTCGGCAATATGTCAATACAAACGAAACCTATCTGGAAATCAAGCGAAAAGACAACAAAGGACGTACCCGTAAACGGCGTATGGTTGTGCCCGGATTTGACATCAGCGCGCAAACAATCGGACACGGTAAGCACAAAGACCGTACCGTGGAGGAATTTATCGCTACCAAGAGCAGATACCTATGGTCTGAACTGTCACCACACCTGAGCACTAAGTTTCACCGTATCACGCTGGTCAACAAAGCCAAAACGGAACGGTTGACTATAGATTTGGACCTGATTTGGGAAAACATCGTCACCGGAGAAACCAAGAGCTTTCCGGAATTAGTGATTATCGAACTCAAACGCGACGGAAATGTCCCTTCACGCATGACAAAAATCATGCTTGACCAACATATCAAACCGTTCAAAATCAGCAAGTACTGCATCGGTACTGCGCTAACTACACCGGGATTGAAAAAGAACCGGTTCAAAGACAAAATTAGGCGCATTGAAAAAATACTAACAAGGCTTTAACGACTAACGACCTTTTAACGAGGTTTATGTAACCGAAAAAATTAGCCCCAAAGCCCTATAAATAATTAATTGCAAATATCTATATTTTATGCCTGAATTAGACAACCCTACATTGGAATTCATGAACTATGATCCATCCATTGCTGAACGTTTCGGTTCAGAGGACAGTATCAACTACCTGATGAACTCAATCGCGGACTTTCTGCATGTCAATTGTAGCCTTGTTGCTATGCCGCTCATGTTTCTGTTCAACTTGTTGGTTACTTGGCTCATCGTATATTGTATCTACTATCGGTTTAGCCGCCGGAGGGATTACTACGTCACTTATATGCTCTTTTCTTCCGGCATGTTCGTGCTGCTTTGGCTTATGCAGATACTGGATATACAAACCGGATTCGTATTAGGTCTGTTCGCTATCTTCGGTATGATTCGATACCGCACCGAAACGGTGCCTATCAGGGAAATGAACTACATGTTCCTCATCATTGCAGTATCAGTCATTAACTCGCTGAGTCTCAAAGCAGAAGGATTGGCGTGGTACCTGCTGTTATTCGCCAATATAGCCATCATCGTTCTTGCATGGGCGTTCGAATCATGGCAGGGAAGAAAACGTGTCTCAACGAAAATTATCCTCTACGAAAAGATTGAAAATATCAAACCTGAACGCCGTTCCGAACTCATTGCAGACCTGGAAGAGCGTACCGGACTGAAAATACAAGACGTTGAAATAGGACATATTGATTTCTTGCGAGATGTAGCGTACATCAACGTTACCTATCTGCTCGAAAAAGGGAAAATACATAATTCTATTGACCAAATTACTAAATTCAGATGATGAAGACAACCACCGACTGCAAAAAAACGAAAATTATTCTTCTTGCACTGCTGTTTGCAAGTGCAAGCGTTCAGGCATGGAACTACTCATCCACGGAGGAGCAAAAGACTCATAGCGCACAGATTCGCGTCGGTGCCGAGTTTGACAAGAAATGGCATAACGGGCTGAGTTTCAACATCAGCGAGGAATTACGTTTCCCCATGTATGGTACTGTCACGGGGTCAAATATAGCACAAGACAGCATATTCACACCCAATTTTGGACGATCATACACTACCCTTTCTCTCGGTTATAGACCTCTCCCCTATCTGAAATTTGATGCAGGCTACACACTTAAAATCCTTGGCAATAAAGATTGGTCTAAAGTCAACAAATGGATGAAACACCGAGTGTTTTTCAGTATCATTGGTACCTATAAATACGAAAACTGGACTTTCTCCCTGCGTGAACGCTTCCTGACGGAGATTCATATGGGAGATATTGACAAACATACTGCTACCGGCTTATACGAGAAAAACCGCGCAGACTGGCAGTTACGCAGCAAAGCCGGTGTCTCGTACCATGTCTTCGGGAAACCCGTCAAACCGTATCTATGGGTGGAACTCATCAATACGCTCAATGCCACAGAACTAAGCGGTGGAAAGCAGTATATTACCAGCGTGAGGACACAAATAGGAACGACTTGGCGGTTATCGGAGAAAAACTCTCTCAATTTCTATTACCGCTTCACATACGGATATGACAAAGATGTCAACGTTCGAGCCAAAAAACAAACTATCGAACTGACGAACGAAACAACATACCTGCACGCTATCGGAGTAACGTACTGTTTTGACTGGTGATTATAACTTGAGAGCCAAACCGACGAAATACGTACGCGGAGCCGTAGGACCGTATATATAATTTGCATCACGGTTTTCTCCTTTGTCGATATCTCTTTGATATTGGTCAAGGATATTTTTTACTCCACAACTGATTTCCAAACAATATTGTTTGTACAGATGTACGTCATAAGCGAAACGGATACCCAAGTCCCAGAAAGAAGGTGTATTCACTTCTTCATCCGCAGGCACATATCCGGCAAGGTGCGGCACAAGCATACTCCCTGTCGCTTTTCCGTTGATGGAAATGGTAAAGTCTTTAACCGGTTGGACATCAATAAGAATATACCCATAATTATCCGGAGTACGCAACATTCGCTTTTGCGCCGGTACGTTTTGGCTCCACTGTTGAGCCACCGTATAGCGACTCTGCTGATACGTATAGCCTATCTGTAGTGTCACCCATTTGCCATAAACCACTTTGCCCTCCAGATTCAACCCGCCTACCCAGGCTCCCGGAGCATTGGTGCGCGTAAAAAGAACATTTCCCAACGGATCCGTTCCATCCTCTCGAAGGAAAAATACATCTTGGAGATAGGTATAGAACCCTTCCGCAGTTAGGTTCAGTTCCCATTGCCCGAATTGGTGATACCAGTCTGCACTGATTGTTGCGCTATGCGAATACTCAGGTTTGAGAGCCGGATCAAGAGATATAAACGATACGTTTCCGCCTACTGCCGCTACATGTAAATCCTCGTCATATGCCTGCGGAGCACGGTAACCGCTACTGTAACCGGCACGGAGAACTAATCCCTCTATCGGAGTATAGCGGAACGTGGCACGCGGGTTGACTACCGGTTTGGACAGCAGATTATGTTTCTCTGCACGCGCACCTATCAATACGCTCCACTGGTCGTTTTTCCATTCGTTCTGCGCGTATGCTCCTACCACATGCACCTTTTGACTGATGTCTCGGTTATAGCCCAACATCCTGTCATGCAAGCCATTATAGTTATACTCGGCACCGACCGTCAAGTCTCCGCGCATCAAACCGCAGGGATATGAGAAACGATACTGTAAACCGGTATTGGAGGTAAGATCATTACTGCGTCCATAGGCTGCAGTGTCCCTGCCTGCTCCGAAATAACTCTCCCTGCCAATATGCTGAATAGCTGAATATGCGGACACATAATGACGGTTATCGGCTGAGAACCAGTCGAATGCCAGCGAACCGGCATCAATATTATGGCGTAATTGCTCGGCTATATCGGCTTTATGAGGCTCGTCGTCACGTTTGTTACCTCCACGACGATAATCGGTAGTATGATGATACTCCGCAGTTATCTTGCTATATGCCGACGTTTTGAAGAATAGTCGCGTACCGGCTGTAGTGGCGCGCAGTTGAGGAACCTCACTGAAACCATCGTTTTCGCGGTCATAAGCACTACGCGTACGGTGAGAGGCAAAGAGATAGGCGCCTATCTTACGGTTCTCGGACATCACAGAAGCATTGAGATCAGTATGGATATCATAGCCGACGTGCTCATTGAGAGAGGATAAATTGGATATGTTCACAAAATTACGAACCGGCTCCTTGGTGATAATATTCACTACTCCGCCGATAGCATTCGCTCCATACACAGCCGAGCCACCGCCGCGCATGACCTCGATACGGTCAATCATTGCTGCCGGTACTTGTTCAAGACCATAGACTGAAGCCATTGACGAGAACACGGGTCGGCTGTCCATTAGAATCTGGGTATATTGCCCCTGCAAACCATTGATTCGCAAATCGGTCTTACCGCAATTGGAACAAGTATTATCCACACGCAAGCCCGGTTGGAAACTCAATGCGTCTGCCACACAGGCTACTGCCGTAGTCTCGAACAACTGTGGGGATAAAACATTAACGATGGTCGCCGCTTCCTGGCGTTTGGTTGCATACCTGTTGGCGGTCACTACTACACTGTTCAGTTGCTGAGAGACTTCGCGTATAACGGCTTTCAATTCAATGGTCTTGTCCTCTACCAACACTACCGGCAATTCCAAAGTCTCATACCCCACATAACTGAATACGATTATCTGCTTGCCTATCGGTAGATCTTTGAGCAAATAGTGCCCTGACTCATCCGTCACCGTACCGATATTAGTACCTTTGAGTTGCACATTTACAAAGGGCAGATGTTCGCCTGTCTTTTCATCCAGTACGTGACCTGTCAAGTGTGCATCATATTGCGCAAAGCAAAATGAAAAGTTAAAAACAAAAAATAAAGAAACTACAATTTTACTATATTTATCCATAACTTATTCTCTAATACAGTTATTCTCTAATTCACTCATTCATTCTTTTCTAAATCATACCGGAAACCGATATACGCTTTCCATCCCATCGTTGGACCATAAACCATGGAGGCATCGAAATCCGAACCGTATGGATTAAACGAATCAATAATCGGCGAATCCTGCTTGAAGTTCGTCATATTCTCCGCGCCGACATAGATACTGCAGGTACGGAAATACTTGGTAATCTGTGCCATAAGTTGCGGATACCACGTGATTGGTTTAGGAGTGCCATATCCTCCGAGGAAATCCCCCATTGCCACAAAGCCGTCCGGCATACGCGATATCCCGTTGAACTGCGCAGTCACGTCGAATTGCCATTTCTTCAACGGCGTTTGATAACTGGTCGTGATAATACCTTTGAACCGGTTTGTAAGTGCTTTGGGACGCAACTCATACTGATTGGCGATGCTGTTGAAGGTTGTTTGCTCTATGTCTGTCCAACGAAAAGCCGCCGTCCATGTCCAGCCGCGCAGTACTTCCATACTCGCCTCTATCTGGGCACTATGCGCGAACGATTGCGCACCCGGGATATCCGACTGGTTGTAGAAATATACGGCATGAGGGTCACGATCCATATCCACAATGGTTGAGTTCAGGAAATGGGTATAGTAATACTCCGCGGACAACTGCAACTGCTTACTGCCCATCGGGATATAGAATGTAGTACTGACACCTGTATTAATCGCACGCTCCTGCGCTGCATCCGGCATATGCAATATACGGCTCGAAGGCAGCACAAACGAATTGTCGGCAATTATATTAGGAGAACGGTACCCCATGCCGGCGCTTGCGCGGAGAGTCCACCACTGAAATGGACTGTAACGGATATTCATACGAGGCGTAAAGAAGAACCCGTAACGGGTCGAATAATCCGCACGGACGCCGGCTACAAGCGACAACATTTCCGCATATTTGTAACTATACTCCGCAAAAATACCCGGCGTCAGTTCCTGACGGTCAAAAGAGTTATCCGAAGGAGGCATACTGCTCAAACTCTCCACGTACTTGTCGTAATTGATACTCAAACCGGTACTTAGGCGATGGTCATTGTCAATCAAACCGCCACCCTCAAAGTTCAACTGACATATGGCATTGAGATACGCATTGAGCTGGTTGGCTTTCCAATTCTTATGACCGTACAAATTATCCAAATCATGATAACTGACCGCCGTAATAACCGCTACGGAAGAACCGCTCTCGTCATCAAAGACATAGCCGTTCTTGAGGAATCCCTCCACGCGCCAGGTATTGAGATTGATGCGGTAGGGATTTGTGATACTGTCTGCCAACTGTCCGCCTAAACGCCGGTCGTACAGACCGCGCACAAATGCCTGAAACGTATAGTCTCCGTGCTTGTAGAACCAACGGTTGGCAAGGTTCGCGTTTTGCACTTTAGGCATATCTACGAACGAATCGTGGTTGCCGTCCATCGCCATGAAACTTTGCCCGTAGTGCGCCAGAATACCCGTATAGAGTGACTCATGGTGGCAATGTTCGTGCTCATCCGCTTCGCCTGCATGGTGGTGATGGAAATGTTCTTCGTGCTCATCACCCAACGGTATCTTCCAACCGCCCATTATATTCGCTTCAGCCATCAGTTCGGAGTTGAACATGAGATTGACGGACAAGGGATTCTGCGTCTGCGGCTTAAGCAAATCAACATTGATTTGTCCGGAAGTAGCTTCGTAGCCGTTGATGACGGAAGACGTTCCTTTGCTGATTTGGATACCGCTCATCCAAGGGCCTGGTATATACTCCAAACCAAAGTTTTGTGCGAGACCGCGAACAGCAGGTGTATTCTCTTGAATGAGTTGAACATACGTTCCTCCTAATCCAAGCAAACGTATCTGCTTGGCTCCGGTAGCAGCATCCGAATAGGCTACATCAACGGATGCGTTCGTCTCGAACGCTTCACTTAGATTACAGCATGCAGCCCGACATAGTTCCTCTGTACCGATGTTTTGTGTATCAAAAGCAGATGTACGACTTTTAATGACGCCTAATTTACGCTCCGTAATGGTCACCTCATCCAACACAGCCTCATCTACCAGTACGATAGTCAGTGGTTCACGGTTAATGACCTCTATCGTATCATTATGACATCCCACAAACGACGCTACTAATAAGGAACCCTTTTCCTCTTTTACTTTTCCTCTTTCACCTTTCAGAGGCATGATAGTAAATTTTCCTTCAAAATCCGTAGCAACTCCGGTAGTTGTGCCTGCCCAATAGACATTGGCCCCGACAAGAGATTCTCCACGCTCATCTAACACGACACCGGAAACTTGTGCGCGCACAAATACGCATAGGCATAAACCTATGATTATTAACAGACTTCTTCTCATTTTCTTATGTTCCGTCTAATCCGACGGGTATGTTTTTTTCGTTTTAGGCTGCAAAATTACAAAAAAAAAGTGACATACGCAAATTTGTATGCCACTTTTTTGCACAAATCCCTATAAATAGGGATACATTTATTATGCTTATTCTTCCTCCGTCTGCGATGCAGCATATGCAGCGAGCAGTTTCTCCTGCACGTCTGCCGGAACAAGTTGATAACTGTTGAAACTCATCGTGAACGTAGCGCGGCCTCCTGTAAGCGAAGAAAGCGTTGTAGAGTAACTGCTGAGCTCTTTCAAAGGCACTTGTGCTTTGAGGCGGGTGAAGCTCTTTTCGGTCTCCATACCCATAACCATACCGCGGCGGCCGTTGATGTCACTCATCACATCACCCATAATCTCGGACGGAACAAAGACCTCAAGGTCATATACCGGCTCCAGTACTTTCGGGTTAGCCTCTTTGAACGCCTGAGCGAACGCATTACGTCCGGCGAGACGGAATGAGATTTCGTTCGAATCAACCGGGTGCATCTTTCCATCATAAATGATTACGCGTACGTCACGTGCATAAGAACCGGTCAACGGGCCTTGCTCCATACGGTCCATGATACCTTTGACGATAGCAGGAATGAAGCGTGCGTCGATAGCTCCACCAACGATGGAGTTGATAATAATCAACTTGCCACCCCACTCCAGATTGATTTCCTGCTGATCTTTAACGGACACTTTATATTCCTGATTACCAAACTTATAGGTCTCTTTTACCGGTTGTCCTTCCTCGTACGGTTCAACAATCAAGTGAACCTCACCGAACTGACCGGCTCCACCGGATTGTTTCTTGTGACGGTAGTCAGCACGTGCAGCCTTCGTGATTGTCTCACGATAAGGGATACGCGGTTCGCTGAACTCAATCGGCATCTTATCGTTATTCTCCAAACGCCATTTGAGGGTACGGAGATGGAACTCACCCTGTCCGCTGACAATCATCTGACGAAGCTCTTTACTCTGCTCTACGATCCATGTCG
>ONQO01000081.1 GCA_900319995.1 uncultured Bacteroidales bacterium | reverse complement strand
CCGCAGCGAGAGGGATACACCTTCACCGGATGGGACAAAGACTTCGACAATATACAGGCTGACCTGACCGTTATCGCTCAATATGAGCAAAAGAAATATATTGTCATCTTCCTTGACTGGAACGGCAATACGATAGATACGCCGCAGGAAGTGTTGCACGGAGAGAGTGCCACGGCACCAGCTGACCCGACACGAGAGGGATACACCTTCATCGGCTGGGACAAAGAGTTCGACATCGTCAACGGCAGCATGTACGTGACAGCACAATACGCCGCAAAGGTTTGGACGGTCACTTATCTCAACTGGGATAACTCGCTCATCGGCACCGAGCAGGTCGTCAACGGAGAGGATGCCAAGGGTGTGGTGGCCACGCGCGTCGGATGGATCTTCGGACAGTGGTACAATACCAAGAACTTCGAATATGTGGATCTGAAGAACATCACCTCCGACATGACCGTCAAAGCTGAATACAGCGGAGAAATACTGTTCGACGTCATCTACCGCGTCGAGGGTGTGACCACCTTCCAGATTCAGGCTGTCTATGGCTTCGATGCGCGCACCATCTATTATAACCCGACCGAGTATCCGAAGATTCCTGTAAAAGAGTCCGACGACATGTACGACTACACTTTTGCCGGCTGGGACCCGGAAGTGACTTACGTCACGGATAACATCGTGCTCACGGCTGTCTTCGAGGCTACACCGCGCAAATTTACCGTCTCCTTCTACGACTGGGACGACAGCCTTATTGAGGAGCAGGAAGTGGTGTACGGTTCGGCAGCCGAGGCACCGACCCCCGAACGCACCGGCTACACCTTCACCGGTTGGGACAAGTCCGTTGGTTACATCACCGGCAACCTTATCGTCAAAGCGCAGTACACCATCAACAGCTATTCCGTCACGTTCGTCGATTGGGACGATGCCGTACTGCGCACAGCGCAGATAGTGGAATACGGCAGTGCCGCCGTTCCGCCTGACGACCCTGTTCGCACAGGCTACACTTTCACCGGCTGGGATCAGGACTACAAGAACGTCACAGGCGACATGACCGTCAAAGCGCAATACACCATCAACCAATACACTGTCCGTTTCCTCAACTGGGACGGCACGGTGCTGCAGAGCTCCGAATGGGAGTATAACAGCACGCCGGTCTATAGCGGCGAGACCCCCGTCCGCGCGGAGGACGAGGAGAACACCTACGCCTTTGCCGGTTGGGACAAGGAGATAGCCGTTGCCACCGCTGATGCCGACTACACCGCACAGTTCACCGCTACGGCAAAAGCCGTCTATTTCACCGTGACGTACTACGACTGGGACCTCACTCTCCTTGGCACGGAGAAAGTGGAGAAGGGCAAGGATGCACAGGGCTTGAACCCCGAACCGACACGCGAAGGATACACCTTCACCGGATGGTCCAAACCGCTGACCAATATAACCTCCGACCTCAGTGTACAGGCGCAATACGAAGAGAACCCCGGTACAGGACTGGACGAAGTTAACGGCCAAAAGCCAAATGCCAACAGCCAAAAGATCCTCATCGACGGCGTCCTCTACATCCGGCGTAACGGACATCTCTTCGATGCGCAAGGACAGATGGTCAAATAGCTCTTGGCTGTTAGCTATTGGCTGTTAGCTATTAGCTATTAGCCGTTGGCCGTTAGCCCCCCAAAAAAGCCAATAGCCAATAGCCAAAAGCTAAAGTTTTAAAAAACAGCTAACGGCTAACGGCCAAAAGCTAAAGTTTAAAAAAACGCCCTATGCGGGGCGTTTTTTCTCATTTTATTTGCGTATGTCAAAAAAATGTTATATCTTTGCACGCAAAATTCGTAATTGTCAATTATTTTAAAACAATATTATTATGAAAAACAAATTTTATTTCTTTTTGGCAGCTCTCTGCGGCATGTTCATGGTGACTGTGCAAAGTGTACAGGCGGAGACAACGAGGTATTTTGACGAAAAGTCCGGTTTGTGGTACAATGTGGTTGTAGCAGACCCGAAGGAGGATGCGGAGGTGACGTGGGAGTCGGAAGATATGAGTAAGAACTACCAGACCTTGGAGGAGATAGAAATTCCGGTAATTATCGCAGATGAAATAAAGTTACCACACGTGGTGAATAAAATCTGCGATAATGCTTTTTCCGGCAGTTCGGTAAAGAGCGTAAGTGTCAAAGCAGACAAAGACGGAGGAACTATCCTTGCAAAGATTGGCAACAGGTCTTTCTACCAATGTAAAAACCTGCAGAAGATTGACATGGGGAATCACCTTTGCGTTATCGGGGATGAAGCTTTTCGCGGTTCGGGATTGAAAAAAGTATCTATTCCGGACAAAGTGAATATGATACGTCAGGGGACTTTCGCCGACTGCCCGAACCTGGATTCCGTCTATTTGGGTAAAGGCGTAAGTTCCATTGCCGATGACGCCTTCAGCAACAGCCCGAAACTGGCGGATATCACATGCTCCGAGAACAACGCTACCTTCACTACAATGGGAGGCATACTCTTCTCCAGAGATAAAAAGAGCCTCAAGTTATGCCCCCCTGCCAAATCCGGCATTGTGGAGATTCCGGCTGCTACAGAGGTGATTGAACCGAACGCGTTCAAAAACTGCTCACAACTGACGAGGATAAATAATCAAGCTATGACTCCGCAGAAGGTATATGGTAAGAGTTTTAGCGGTACGGACATAAGCAAAATGACGCTCCATGTGCCTGTTGGCTGCAAAAAGGCTTACTCCGAAGCCGACTACTGGAAAGACTTCGCTATGATTGTAGAGGACTTGGACGCGATTGTCAAGATTGACAAACTGTACTACCAACTTGACTACAAAAACAGACGCGCCTCAGTGACTTATGAGACCAATCACTCCTCCAACTACGCCTACCTGACAGGTACGCTGACTATTCCCTCTTCGGTCACTTTCAACGATGTGACCTATCATGTGCGCACCATTGCAGAAAATGCTTTTTCATACAGCCCTGTGCAGGAAGTAATTATCGAAGAAGGCGTGAGCACGATTGGAGGATGGGCGTTCTACAAATGTAAACATTTGAAGAAAATCAGCCTGCCCAAGTCACTTCAACAAATCGATCAATTTGCGTTCAGGATGTCGGGAATCCAATCGCTGGTCATTCCTGACAATATAACCGATATATCGTACATAGCGGGGGGGTGTGATTCGTTGCGCACCATTACTTTGGGAGCCAAAGTGAACGACTTCGTATATGCGTGGAAAGGTTGCCACCAATTGGAGCAAATCAATGTGTCGGAGAACAACGAAAAATTCACTTCGCTTGACGGCGTGCTTTATTCCAAAAATATGGATAGGCTCATCTGTTGCCCGGAAGCCAAAAAGGGTACCCTGATAGTGCCGAATGGCGTATCTACAATTAACGCTTACGCGATTACGGATACCAGGAATATCACCTCTATTCACTTGCCTTATTCGCTGACACATATTGATGGACGTAATTTCGTCCGTTGTAATAAAGCAGGTTTTGATGATGTGTTGCCGATCCCTCTACCGCCTATTTACTACGAGGTGACGGTGGAGGAACCGGTTATTAGTCAAGATGAGAATTGCGGAACACTTACCGGATACCAACCGGATTTCACCCTTTATGTTCCCAAAGGATGCGCAAGTAAACTTACAAGTTTCCCATGGAGCGAATTTAACATCATTGAACTCGATCCCAAAACATTAATTGACGATAACATTAAATATAGTCTTGACCCAATAACACGAACCGCAAAAGTCATAGGGTACGAAGATGGATTGAGCGGCAAAGTGATTATACCGGACACGGTTGAGGATAGTAATCACGATAAATATGTAGTCAATCAAATTGGAGAACGTGCGTTTAAAAATGCGAACATAACGGAAATATTCGTCGGAGACAATGTGACTTTTATGTCCGATGCCTTTAATGATTGTCCGAAACTGAAAAAACTGACAATCGGTAAGGGGATCACTTACTGGTATCACATAAATGCAACCGGCTTGGAAGAGATAGATGTGGTGGACGGAAATACGGAGTACACCTCGGTGGACGGCATTCTCTACGATAAAGAGATGACTACACTGGTCTTTTGCCCTGCCGCGAGAACAAAGGAAATTAACTTTCCCTCCTCAGTAACAACAATTGGAGACTATTCATTTTCTAATTGCCAAATCACTTCCATAATGATTCCGGAGGGTGTGACGAAGATGAAATATTGTTGTTTTTCTAACTGTGAAAGTCTTACTTCAGTCACTCTGCCTTCTTCGTTGGTCATGATTGCCGAAAACGCTTTTAAACAGACCAATCTCAAAAATCTTACCGTGCGTAGCAAGACACCTTTGGCGTTGTCAGGAAAATCTGTATTCGGAGCACTCAATTTGAGCAAGATAAACCTATGGGTACCTTACGGAAGTGAGAGTGCATACAAGTCGGCGGATGTTTGGAAGGAATTCGGTGCTATCGCCACCAAAACAGCACGTATCAAGGCCGGAGAGTTTTACTATATCATTGACAACGACACCAAGACCGCTACGCTTACATGGGACAAATACGACTCCGAAAACAACTATAGCAGTGTGAGCGGTACGAGGACTGTTCCTGTCTATGCGTCATATAACGACATCGACTATCTTGTAACGGCAATTGCCGACTCCGCCTTCTACCGCGCACGATATATAGAGGAGATAAACATTGGAAAGGGTGTACAGACGATTGGAGACTTTGCCTTTGCATCCTGTCCGAAACTGCATACCATCGGAATGTCGGATCCGGACGTGATGAATCCTAATCTGAGAGAGATAGGACGAGACGCCTTCAATAACTCTCCATTGCTTGCTAACATCAACAATATTCCTTACTCTGTCACTCGTATCGGGCAGTATGCTTTCAACAATACCGCCATCTACAAGGACGAAGCCAACTGGGAGGACGGAGTGCTCTATCTGTATAACTGCCTTATTAAGGCTAAGCCGGGAAAAATGACCGGCAGTTATACCATCAAACCCGGAACGCGTGTGATTACGGAAGGCGCGTTTGCAGGCTGTTCTGACTTGACCGAAGTGACTGTTCCCAATTCCGTTACAATCATTCCTTCTCTCGCCTTTGCTTCTTGTTCGGCGCTCGAAAAAGTGAACCTCCCTTCAACCCTCAACGTAATCGGGGACTTTGCCTTCTCCGGCTGTACCCAGGTAAAGGCGTATGACTTCGGCGAATCGCTATGGAAAATAGGCTACGGAGCGTTCACGAACAATAAAGCACTTACATCCATCTGCTTGAATGACTTTGTCAGCGAGATAGGTAAGGAGGCTTTCCGTAGCTGTACAAACCTCAAAACGGTTACCAATTGGAATTTCGACAATCCTCAGCCGATAGCAGGTAAGAATGTGTTCGCTGAACTCGACCTCAGCAAAATGACGTTGGTCGTTCTGCCGGGTAAACAAAACATGTTCAAGGACGCTGATGTATGGAAAGAGTTTGGTAAGATTGAGGAGCGTTTTGAAATGAACAATTTCACCTTTGAGTTGGTGGGCGGCCAACTGACTCTGACCGCATACTCGGGCGACACAGCCAACCTGGAACTGCCGGAGCCATACCAATATGGAAATAATAAATTGGAGAAAATGATATATAAGATATCATCTTCTCTTAAATCAAAAACCTGTGCAATCGGCAACGAAGTTTTCCTCGGTCACAGCGAACTGAAATACCTGAGTTTTCCGATGAATAGTTTCTATACCTCCATCGGAGAAAATGCTTTCGAGGGCTGTGCGAATCTGGAGGTATTGATATTACCGGAATCGATTACCGAGATCAAAGCCGCCGCTTTCGATGGTACCGGGGCTACCGTGTATGTTCCCAATAAAGCAAAGGTGGACCCTTCTGCTTTTGAAGGAGCAAAACGATTGAATTACACCCAATTATACAATTACGATACAGAGTACGCCTATTTCGCCCGTGTGGGGACCCATTGGTATATGGCACAGTGCAAGAGTCCGAATAGGATATCTGTAATTCTGCCTGACAATGTCAAGGGAGAGTCGTACCGTATCGGCGATGGTGCTTTCGCCAATATGACCGTACTGGAGACGGTAATGATCCCGGACACGGTTGATTTCATCGGTGAAAGGGCTTTCCGAGGATGCTCTGCTTTCAACAAACTTGCCCTCCCTGCGAAGGTAACCACTATCGGCAGCCAAGCCTTTGCCGGTACTGCACTCAAATCAGTTACCAATAATGCCCTTGTGCCGCAAACTATCACACCGGATGTGTTCAGCGGAATAGATATCGCTAAGGTACACCTCATGGTGCAACCCGAAGCGGCTGGAGACTATGCAACGGCAGAGGTGTGGAAAGACTTTGACTTAACTCAAACCCACGTCGAGGGCGACTTCCGTTTCGCTAAAGTAGAGGACCAATGGATGCTAATCGGATACACCGGTAACGAGGAAAATATTACGCTCCCCGAAAAGGTGCAGGGCAATAGTTATGACATCGCTGATTGTGCCTTCATGGGCAATGAACAACTGCTCAGCGTTGTAATTCCAGAAGGAATTCAGCATATAGGCGAATACGCCTTCAAAGACTGCCGTCATTTGGCGGACATTAGCCTGCCTTCTACGCTGACTTCCATCGGTGAACGGGCTTTCTACCATTGTTTCCTCGATAGTCTCTTCCTGCCTGACGGTATCGAACATATTGAAACATATACGTTCAGAGATGCACGTGTCAACTATGTCAAGTTGCCGGCTAACCTGAAGACGATTGGGTACGGCGCGTTCTTTGACTGTAATATGAAGAAACTGATTGTGCCCGCATCGGTAACTACGATTGGGGATTATGCGTTTTACGATGGACAGATCCAAGAATTAGAGTTGTCGGAAAGTCTCAAGACGATAGGTTACGCGGCGTTTGGATACAATAATTCGATTTCACCGGTTGTATTACCCGAAGGATTGACGGAGGTGGGAGCATATGCATTCTATTATGGCTATACCAACTTGCTTACCATTCCGTCCACCTTGGAGAAGATAGGTAAATGTGCGTTTTATACTGGTGAAGTAGATATTATAGTTAAGGACTTCCGGCCGCAACCGCAGATTATTACCGGCAGCGATAAAGTCTTTGGATATGCCCGTTTGGGAAACTCCACCTTGTATGTCGTGGACGAGGCGGCAATCGATGAGTACCGGAAAGCCGATGTATGGCGCACTTTCGGATCCATTCGCTCTATCGACAAGGAACCCGTTATTGGCGATTATGTCTTCGTGAGGACGCCCGATTGGAAATACAAACTGGTGGCTTACACCGGGAAAGGAAAGGCGGAACTTGTGCTACCGGAACAAGTGGACGGACATGACTACGACATAGACGACGACGTCTTTCGGCGGAATACGGATATAACCAAAGTGACCCTGCCTGTTGGAGTGAAGAAAATTGGTAATGATGCATTCAAAGATTGCTACAATTTGGAGGAAATCAACTTGGAGAATGTGAAGAAAATTGGTAATGATGCATTCAATTATTGCTACAATTTGGAGGAAATCAACTTGGAGAATGTGGAGGAAATAGGTGAGTATGCTTTTATAAGTTGTTACAACTTGTCTAAGGTTCGTTTTGGCAACGCGCTGAAGAGTATAGGAAATGCGGCATTCGCTTATGTTCCCCTTATACGTGTTGATATTCCCGAAGGGATGACAACCATTTCGGAATTTGCGTTCTTCGAAAATCAAGCTAGGTGCATTACTTTGCCTTCAACCCTTACATTCCTAGGCAATCGTGCATTCACGGATAGTAATAATGGAAATCTGAAGATGGTAATTAGTAAAAACCCCACGCCTCCTGTTTGCTACACCTACGAGCGCATGTTTAAAGATAACTTAGGTGACTGTATTCTCTATGTACCGGTGGGCTGCAAAAGTGCTTACGAGAATGCTCCGGTATGGGAAGATTTCGGTACTATCATAGAGGGCGAACCGGATATGATTGGAGACTATGTGTTCCGGCAGAGCGCTAATGGCAGTTGGTCACTTTTCGCATATCTCGGCAACGACAGTGAGATAAAACTGCCGGACGATATATACGGCAGTTCCTATACGATTGGTAAACAAGTATTCTACAAAAACTCCAAACTTACCAAAGTGACTCTCGGTGAGGAGGTAACGGGGATAGGATATATGTCTTTCTACGATTGCCCGAGTCTGACGGAACTGAATCTGTCGGAGGCATTGTACAGTATCAATGACTACTTTGATGGAACTTCATTCGGCAGTACGCCGATTACCACATTGACACTTCCGTCCGCCAACGAGTCCTTCACTTTGATTGACGGTGTGCTCTTTACGGCTAACAAACAGACACTCGCCTATTTACCCGCAGGTAGAACCGGAACTTACGATGTGCCCGAAGGGACAAAGAGATTAGCCGATTTCTGTGGCTATTATAATAATTTGCAGCAAATCAATCTGCCTGAAGGACTGGAATATATAGGTTGGGCATCCACGTATAGTTATACACTCGAGCAGTTGGATATTCCTTCTTCCGTAAAAGAAATTAAAAATATGTATTTTACACAAGCGAACAAACGACTCATATTCCATAGCGGAGAGTTGAATCTTCAGAACTCGAGATTCATTCTGGAAGAAAAAGGTCTGACAGACATTATCAACTATAGTCCGACACCGCAACCGGCGATAGTTAAAACATTCGCAAATTACGCATACACATCGTTGAAAGAGATTACGTTGCATGTCCCGGCCGGTTCAAAGGAGGCATACGAGGCGGATGAGGTATGGAAGCAGTTCACCATCGTGGAGGATATCTTCACCGTCACCTTCAAAGACTGGGATGGTACTGTACTCAAGACCCAGACGCTCATTGCCGGTGACGATGCTGTAGCGCCCGAAGACCCGAGTCGCGAATTCTATCACTTCGTCGGATGGGACAAAGACTTTACCGGAGTGACGGACAACATGGAAATAACGGCGCAGTATCAGGCGTTTACATGGCATGTAACGCTCCTTGCAGAGAATGGTTCTGTCAGCGTACTGCCGGAAGAGACCGACTTGGCGGCTGTGACACACGGCACGACTCTCACATTGACGGCGACACCTGACGACGGATATGAGTTCGTCGGATGGTCCGACGAGGCGGAAGGGGCTACCAGAGACTTCGTCGTCGTCAGCGACACCACCCTCACGGCTTCCTTCGCATTGAAGAAATTCACCGTGACGTACTACGACTGGGACCTCACTCTCCTTGGCACAGAGCAAGTAGAGAAGGGCAAGGATGCACAGGGCTTGAACCCCGAACCGACACGCGAAGGATACACCTTCACCGGATGGTCCAAACCGCTGACCAATATCACCTCTGACCTCAGCGTACAGGCGCAGTACAAAGAAAACGTTGAGGTGGATTATACGCCGCAGAACCTCAAAGCCGCCCTTCTGGAGCAGAATAATGATGTCATGATCACCCTCTCCTGGGACAAAGTGGATGGAGCCGCTTCCTACGAA
>ONQO01000074.1 GCA_900319995.1 uncultured Bacteroidales bacterium | reverse complement strand
ACCTTCTGCATGGATATATGAGATCTCTTTCAGTTTGAGTGCTCCTTCCATAGCCACGGGGTAATTATATCCGCGTCCGAGATAAATGAAGTTTTGGGCGTACGTAAAGGTCTTCGCGAAGTCCGCGATGCGTTTGTTTTGCCCGAGCACTCGTTCTATCTTATCGGGAATCTGACCCAATTCTCGCACGATTTTCAGATATTGTTCTTCGCTCAAGGTACCTTTCTCTCTACCGATACAAAGTGCCAACATGGTGAGTGCAACCACTTGTGCGGTGAAGGCCTTTGTAGAAGCAACTCCTATCTCCGGTCCAACGTGCGTGTAACAGCCACTGTCAGAGACACGCGGGATAGAAGCTCCGACAACATTACAGATAGAGAAGATAAATGCCCCTTTGGATTTAGCGAGTTGAATTGCAGCAAGGGTGTCAGCAGTCTCACCGGACTGCGATATTGCAATGACCACATCGTCTTTGTTGATCACCGGTTTGCGGTAACGAAACTCAGAGGAGTACTCTACTTCGACGGGTATCTGTGCAAACTCTTCGATGGCGTACATGGCGATGAGTCCTGCGTGCCAGGATGTACCGCACGCGGTGATGATGATGCGTTTGGCGTTGAGGAATCGTTCTTTGTTGTCAATGAATCCCGAGAGCGCAATATTATCTTGTCGCATGTTGACACGACCACGCATGGAGTCCGTCAGTGTACGAGGCTGCTCGAAGATCTCTTTGAGCATGAAATGCGGATACCCACCCTTTTCTAACTGACTAAGTGAGAGTTCCAAACGCTTGATCTCCGGTGTTTTAGTTACATTATTGATAGTGGTGATCTCTATTCCTTTGTCTTTGGTACTTTGTCCCTTGGTACATAACTTGACTACTTCTTCATCTTCGATATAAATAACCTTGTCGGTGTATTCTACAATCGGCGTAGCATCAGAAGCCAAGAAATACTCGTCTTCACCTATTCCGACCACAAGTGGCGAGCCTTTGCGTGCTGCTATCAGTGTATCCGGATGTTCCTTATCAAGGACCGAGATGGCATAGGCGCCAATGACTTGTTGCAGCGCTAACTGCACGGCAGTCTTGAGGTCCACATGTTTATTAACTTGCGTATATTCAATGAGTTGTACCAGCACTTCGGTGTCCGTTTCGGACTTGAAGGTATAGCCCTCCTGCTGCAACCCAGCTTTAAGAACGGCATAGTTCTCTATGATGCCGTTATGAATGATTGCGAGGCGTTCTGACTCAGAGTAATGCGGGTGAGCGTTGATGGTGCTTGGCTCACCATGTGTAGCCCATCGCGTGTGCGCGATCCCTATTTTACCGCGCGTATCTTTCTCGGCGCAGAAAGCTTCCAGTTCTGCCACCTTACCTTTGGCTTTATAGACGTTCAATTTCCCGTCCTCATTGATGAGCGCCACACCGGCACTGTCATAGCCTCGGTATTCCAAACGATGCAAACCTTTAATCAAAATCGGGTACGCTTTGCGTTTTCCAATATAACCAACTATTCCACACATAAAATTATTTACAATTTGACGATTTACAATGTACGATTTATTGACGATTTAATGAACAAACATCAATTCTCTATATTTGGGCAGAGTCCAGAGTTCGTCATCCACGATAAGTTCCAACGCATCTGCATGTTCACGAATTTCAGCCATAAGTGGCAGAACGGTGTCATGATAGGCGATGGCTTTGGAGCGTTCATCAGGTTGTCGGTTGGCTTTATGCCGAGCATCGGTCATGGCTTCCACACCGGCGTAGATAGCCCCGGAATGATGTTCTAACTGCTTGATAATATTATAGTCCATCGCGTTAAGAGAAGCCGTCTCGTCTTCGGAGAATACCTGTTTGACGGCAAGCACATTCTGTAACAGCATCGTTTGATAGCGTTTGGCTGCAGGCAAAACATGGTTCACTACTAAATCGCCCATAACGCGGCTTTCTATTTGCAACTTCTTGACATATGTCTCCCATTTAACCTCACAACGGCTATGGAGCTCCGCCTCGCTGAGAACGTTGGTCACTCCGAACATCTTAATCGATTCCGGCGACAAGTATCTATCAATGATGAGCGGCACGGATGTCTCGCAATCCAGTCCTCGTTGTGCCGCTTCGGCTTTCCATTCGTCGCTATAGCCGTTGCCGTCAAAACGAATTGCCTTGCAAGCAACGATATATTTCTTGATTACATCAAAGAGCACTCGTTCCTTGGCTTCTCCTTTCTCGATGCGCGCATCCACTTCCTCTTTGAAGACCATCAACTGCTCTGCCACCGCGGCATTAAGCGCCAACATAGCGGCTCCGCAGTTCGCCGAGGCCCCCACCGCTCGGAACTCAAACCGATTACCGGTAAAGGCAAATGGCGACGTACGGTTTCGGTCGGTGTTGTCTAAAAGAATCTCCGGAATATTCGCCACACCGAGCTTCATTTCCTTCTTGGCGTTGATGATAATAGCCTCTTCCGCTGTGGCGTGTTCCAATTTGTCGAGCACCTCACTTATCTGTTTCCCAAGAAAGACAGAGATAATAGCAGGAGGTGCTTCGTTGGCACCTAAACGATGCTCGTTGGTAGCACTAACAATAGACGCTTTGAGTAGGCCGTTATGCCGATGAACCGCCATTAACACGTTTACCAAGAAAGTGATGAATTGCAAGTTCTGATAGGGGTTCTTTCCCGGTGCCAATAGGTTGATACCTGTGTTCGTCTGCATTGACCAGTTGCAATGTTTGCCACTTCCGTTGACACCGGCATATGGTTTTTCATGCAGCAACACACGAAAATGATGTTTCTCTGCTACACGCTCCATAATACTCATTATAAGCAGGTTATGGTCATTAGCCAAATTGACATCTTCAAATATAGGTGCCATTTCAAACTGGTTTGGAGCCACCTCATTATGTCGCGTGCGCACAGGAATACCGGCTTTGAGAGCTTCGTATTCCAATTCGCGCATGAAAGCCAGCACTCGTACAGGTATCGATCCAAAATAATGGTCTTCGAGTTGCTGGCTCTTTGCGCTGTTATGTCCCATGAGAGTGCGTCCTGTGAGCATCAAATCAGGGCGTGCGTTATAGAGCGACTCATCCACTAAGAAATATTCCTGCTCCCAACCTAAATTCGCGTGTACGTGCTTCACCTGCTTATCAAAGTATGCGCACACCTCACGTGCCGCGTGACAGAGTGATGCCGTCGATCTGATGAGCGGTGTTTTGTAATCCAAAGCTTCTCCTGTATAAGCCACAAATACCGTGGGTATACAGAGCGTGTCACCGATGAGAAAAACCGGAGACGAAGGATCCCACGCCGAATACCCGCGTGCCTCAAACGTGTTTCGAATACCTCCGCTTGGGAAAGACGATGCGTCCGGTTCCTGCTGATATAGGCTATCGCCGCTGAATTCCTCCAACAGCGCTCCGTGCTTATCCAAGGTAAAGAAAGCATCGTGTTTCTCTGCCGTACCGCCGGTCAAGGGTTGGAACCAATGTGTAAAATGCGTTGCGCCATGCTCCATTGCCCACTTGCGGATACCGATAGCCACTACGTTTGCTATGTCGCGGTGAATAGTACGACCATTATCGACATCATCAAATAACTGCTCCAACACCTCCTTCGCAATATATTCTTTCATCTTTTCGCGAGTGAAGACATCTTGTGCGAAATAGTCCTTAACTCTTTCGCAGTTTGATATCTGAAATTTGTCATTGTACATTTGATGCCCAAATGCACTTTTTAACGCATCAAAACGAATATTGCTCATACTTTTAACGTTATTTATTGTTTTTAATCCGATTATTTTCAAAAATCGACTGCAAAAGTACAACAAATTTTTCAATTGTGCAAATGTTTGGATAAAATAATTGAATTTTTCTGTCAAAAATCTTGCGTATATCAAATATTATTTGTACCTTTGCAGCGAATTTAAGCGCATGAAGATATTATTTACCACATTAGGTTGCAAACTGAATTTTGCGGAGAGCAGTTCATTAGGCAGCGCATTGTTGGAACGCGGTCATACCCGTGCCAAACAAGGCGAAGAGGCCGATATCTGCATTATTAACACCTGTACAGTAACCGATACCGCCGACCATAAGGACCGCCAGATGATTCACCGACTACGCCGTCAAAACCCTAATGCCATATTGATTGTGACCGGATGCTATGCGCAACTCAAGCCCAATGAAATTGCGCATATAGAAGGGGTTGATTATGTATTAGGTCAGGACGAGAAATTCAATTTACCCGCTTTTATAGAACGCATAGAAAAGCAAAAGGTTCCTAACTCTGATGAATCAAAAATCCACATTTCGGCTATTCGCGAGTCAGACATATTCCATAGTGCATACAGCAAAAACGACCGAACACGTTGCTTTCTTAAAGTACAGGATGGGTGTAATTATTTCTGCTCCTATTGCACTATCCCAATGGCTCGCGGCAAAAGCCGCAACCCCTCCATATCAACCATAGTAAGCCAAGCGCGGGAAGCCGTATTGAGTGGCGCCAAAGAGTTAATCCTATCCGGAGTCAACATTGGCGATTTCGGTCATTCAACCCACGAGAAATTCATCGATTTACTGAAGGCGTTGGATGCTATGCAAAGGATAGACGAGCAATTACCTATGCCCGAATACAGAATCCGTATCAGTAGTTGCGAGCCTAACCTGCTGTCAGATGAGATTATTGATTTTGTGGCTAATAGCCGTCATTTCGCGCCACATTTTCATATTCCTCTGCAGAGCGGAAGCAATACCGTACTAAAAATAATGGGTCGCCGTTACAACCGGGAGTTATTCGAAGAACGCGTGCAACACATCAAAGCAGTCATGCCTCATGCATTTATCGGCGTTGACTGTATGGTAGGCGTACGTGGAGAGACCGAAAGCTGTTGGGCAGAATATGTGGAATTCATTAAACGTCTTCCCGTTTCGCAATTACATGTCTTTACCTATTCGGAGCGCGCCAACACTCGAATGTTGGAAATGGATTTATTGGTTGTTCCTCCGCGCGAACGAGAACGCCGTAGCAAAGAACTGCATGCCATTTCTGCCGAGAAGACGGACATTTTCTACCGGGAGCATGAAGGGATGGATGCCACCGTGCTCTGGGAGGCCAAACGTATCAAAAATCAAGACGGCATAGAGATGATGGAAGGTTTTACAGAGAACTACATCAAAGTATCCCGCCCATACGACCGTTCAAAAATAAATACCTTTGAGAAGATTACTATAAACTATTGATTGTATTGCGACACAGTTTCGCGGCATCCGTATTGGGCAAACATTCCAGCTTGTACACCGGTTTCAACTCCAATAACCGCGCGATGGATTCATAAAGAGTATCCATCATTTCCGGTAGCACTTTGAGTCCGCTAACCGAAGCCAGGATATAGGGGTACGCCTGCGTCATTCTCAATGGGAACATCTTATTTTCAGGCGCTTGTGCCAATTGTACCAAGGCAGCAACTTCCACCTCCATATTCTTATAACAAGGCGTTTTTCCAGACCAGGGGGATCCATATACACGGACAGATTTGTCCGGCAGGATCCGTAACACCGGATTATCATCATTCAGCAACTCTGCTTCGGGAAAGGTCTCTAACCACTGTCTGGAATGAGTGCTTTTTCCTGTGCCTGAATGTCCGAGGAACATATATCCGTAGCCATTGAGCATCGTGACGGAAGAATGGAAGAGCAGAGTATTCAACTCAATGCTGGCAAAGGCAAAGACGAGCATAGCGGCATTATCAATAGCAAACCGCGTATATATGGAATCCATGTAAAGATCTACTACGCTCCAATCAGATGCACATCGCATCACACTTACCACTTGCGATTCCCTATACATAGATACACGGAAAAGCCACTCGTCCGGAGACTTGTACATCTCTATTCTTGGCATGTCCTCGTCCGACTTGTCCGTAAAGACATGTTCATACCCTTCCACGGAAGGCATTGCTTCATTATGCACACGAATCACAAACAAGGGATGGGAGGACGAATCGTTTGTACCACAGATAAACGGGGCGTAGTTTGGCAACTGAGCCAATTGTTCGTCACTTGCTTCAATGCCGAACAGAAGTCCGGCTACCTGATAATATTGCATGGTTGTTTTCATATATCAAATTCCATTACTTTACGTCCACAGTAGTCCAAGAAAGGACAATATGGTTTGCAGTCCTTTTCTTCACATGGCGGGAAGGTCGTTGTGGTCAGCAGTTCTTTAACTTTACCCGAGAGCGCCTCTACAAACACATCTTTTATCTCCGCATAATCGCTAATAGGCTTCTTGTCAACCGATAAATTCGTTTTGATGTCTGTCAGTTTGTGCCGGCAAAAGAACAAGTTCGGCTCAACAGGCAAGCATTTCTGATTGTTTTGCCGTTCATGTTCCGCAACCGCATGGCAGTAAAGAAGCGTTTGCCGAACATAACTCTTTTTCTTGTTTTCAAACAGGCTATCCATGCTTGCAGACAATTTATCTGATTTGTAATTACCTGTTTTATAGTCAATAACGCGTAGTTTCTCCTGTCCTTCCACACCACATATATCTAATCTGTCTATTTTTCCTCCCATCGTTAAAGTCCCCATACCTTCTATGGGTAAATGAAAATATCGTTCAGCCTCCAAAAGACATATTTGCAGTCCATCTGCTGCATCTTTCTCGTCGCGCTCCAATATGTTTTGTACATATCCGTCGATGATGATATTTTCTTTGTGGGCATGTTCCGCAATAATGTAATGCTCATTCTCGTCGGGATGTTGTTCCCGCCACTCTTCATTCATCAATCTATAGGCATCCTTTAAGGCGAGTTCCCTATTCTCCGTAGTATTAATCGCTCTAATTCTTTCCGGAGAGACAAACACCGGCTTCGTATTGTCACATCCCAAACATTCCTTATAAATATATTCTATCGTATGATGGACAAAGGATCCGAGCGTGTTCTGCTCAAACTGCGTTTCTTCCTTTTCGGGTTCTTTCAAGCCCTGTATATATCGAAAACAAAACCACCTCGGACAATCAATATAGGTATTGAGTGCACTTGGCGACAAAACGTACTCTTTTCCTCCGGGCCAACGAATCATCCCATCTCCGCCGACCACCAACCGCGAGCGCATTGAAACACCGGATGTGCCAAGCCGTTCCTCATCTATCTTGGCTAATATACTTTGCTCCGGTAAGCGGTAAGAGGTTACTTCGAAGTCAGGAGAATAGAGCATTTGCATGATAAAACGTGACATTCCTTTACCACCTTCCGCGGTATCGGCATCCGCATACAAAAGAGTTGCGTTACCTGCCCGACTGAGTAAGCGGAAGAAATTGTAGGCATAAACTGTAGCGCGTTCATCGGATGTCTGCATGTGATAAGTCTTTCGCAGATAGAAAGGAATAAAACTGATGTCAGTATGCTGTTGCGGAATAATTCCTTCCTCCACATTAAGCAGCAGTAATTTGTCAAAGTCCAAGAGACGTGTCTCCAAAACTCCCATTACCTGAATGTCCGTAACGGGTTCTCCGTGGAACGGCATAGTTACGTTCTCCATCATACGACGCATCAGCAACCTCAACAATTTGAGTGTAAAAGGAAGATCACCTAAACCGTTTGCTATCAAAAGCCGCATTTGATTTGCTATCTTGCGCAACTGATATTCCGATTCGAGGATAAGCAGTTCCTGCCATTTCAATCCTTCCTGTTCTACCGGACGTTCCAGTGTTACCTTATCGTCCGTTCCTTGCTGTATTTTCGGGAAAAGAGCCTCCAACATCTGATTTATTATGTCCGGCGAGACAACATCCTCCGCTTTACCTCGCGCTTTATCCCCTAACCAAGCGAGCGCACGTGCATAAACTGCAGTGTTGCGCAAGGGAAAGCCTTTGGTTATATTAATCGGCTCCGGTTCTGATTCCCCTTCGAGCACAATAGGCGGAAGTGTATAAATAACGGGTTCAAGCATTGTTTCATCGCAAATAACAACTCCCACTTTTTGCCCTTTTTGGGTATAGTTATCCTTCAGCCATTTGTGTACATATTGCGCCTGAGCCTCATGCGAGACACATGTAATGACCGTCATTGAACGAGTGTCTTTCCAAAGGCGCGGTGGTAACATATTAGGCAGCAGTTCGCTATTTCTCTCAGCAAAGGAGAAGGCTTTTCTGTTGGTTTTAAAATCCTTTACGTAATCCCAATAGAAAAGCGCTTGGCCATTGTTTTTCAGCCTCATCATCAATTCCCGCTCGACAGGCAGAAGGTAATTGAATCCAACAAAGATATAGATTCTCCCCGCTATCTTTGACTGTATTGATTCGTCCTCCCATTCGTTCAGGACAGCCCTTTGTCTCATGCCGGCATAGCCTTTTTTCTCCGCCGTCATCTCTTCATTCAAAGCTTTGTACAACTCATACAACTGCTGCCATAAAAGCTCGTATTGAGCACGTATGGAGTTTTCGTGTATACCAGCTTCCAGCCCAGTATTATCTGAGAGAAGCGAGCGAAGCCGTTGCTCAGTCTCGGGGTCCAGTTTCCATTGCTCCAGTTCATGCGCGGCTATCGTGTTTTCAAAGAAATTGGGCACTTCCGACGGAGGCATAGAGGCATCCACATTCGTAAAATCAGCGAGCATCTGCCGTCCCCATCCATAAAACATGTCCAAAGGCATTGGATCGTTAGAGTATTGGTAATTGAAGGATGCCAAATATAACTTATACAGTCGTATAATTGTGAACAGTTCATC
Organism: uncultured Bacteroidales bacterium; assembly: GCA_900319995.1. GTDB lineage: Bacteria > Bacteroidota > Bacteroidia > Bacteroidales > Paludibacteraceae > Colicola. The sequence goes on along the minus strand of ONQO01000074.1, from coordinate 2,212 downwards.
TTCGGCATACAACGGACTCAGTTCGTCCTGCAACTGGGTTAACGTTCTAACCTGAGGAGCCCAGATAGCTTGTGCATGATGCTCCTGTTGCAGCCGTAACAGTTCATTTTTGAGTACTAAACCAGCTCGATGGCTCGGTAGTACCAATGTTGTACGGTTCAACTGTTTCCACTCGATTGTCTTGATGATCGATTGTGCTGTTTGTTGTAAAAAACTATTCATGCACTTCCTTTAATTGATTTTTTCGTGCGAACCAGAGATACCCGCGAACAGGACTATACCCCATTCCGCGCAATGCTTTCATATAGTCGCGCACTTGCTGTATATACTTATCTTCCCAATGTCCGAATTTATAATCCAAGACTATGGCTTCGTTCGTCTGTGGATTAATCATTACCCGATCCGGGCGTACTTCTTTATTGTCCACAAAAATAGGTTCCTCACGTCTTACCTCCCATGGAGCCGTGAACCAGTCCCGCATCTGTTCACTCCCATCCCAAGCTGACGAAATAAGTTGTCGGAGCATTTCTCGTTGTTCTCCAGAGGCAATCTCTCCGCGCGTTTCAAAATCGTCAAGTACTGCCTCTAATTCGTCTGCCTTTTCCAATTTTGCAAAAATCTCATGACAAAGGACACCTTCATCCATACGTGCGACCCTGCGATACGCTTCATCCCCATAATCGGTGTACATAGCACCTTCCTGTGATTGCACAAAACGTACCTGTTTGCTGTCAGCCCAAAGCTCGGCATAAGGTATCTCCCCTTCTTTTTCCGCTTTTTTCGTTTTGCTTTTGATCACGAGTTCGCCTTTCTCATATTCGTCACCACCAATAAAATCCATCAAATATCGCCCTACGTGCTCGATGGGTAACTTGTTGCCATCTTTGTCCAATTCATAGGAGGTATATATAAATAAATTGTCTTCCGCGCGCGTAAGAGCGACATATAACAAGTTAAGGCTGTCAATCCGCTGGTTCAGGTGTTCTTCCTCGTACTCACGTCTGTAAGCACTAACCGCCATCTCATCTTTATTCTGGATAGGGATATACTCTTCTCGTTCGTCCAGTTGGCGTGCTATGCGACACCATATTTTCTGGCTTTTCTTGCTTTCATCGATTTTCCAGTTGCAGAATGGGACAAAGAGCGTTTGGGATTGTAATCCTTTGCTCTTGTGAATTGTCATAATACGGATAGCTCCTATCGGCGATGCAGGAATGGATTTTTTGTGCAACGTGTCATCCCAGTATTTCAGGAAATCATCTATATCACTGCCGTAAGTACCGACAAACTCTCGGGTAAAGTCTAGCATTGAGTTGATATAGGCAGTTTCATGACCGTTATATTGTCCGTTTTCATCCGCTAACAGCAAACGGATTAGTTCATTGATTGCTTCATAGAGCGGCATTTTTGCATTGACGCGTGCGCGTATATCCTCTATGATTTCGGGATTTTGTGTCACAATCTCGACATATTGCTCGGCAATGCTGTCACTATCTACCACCAGTCGCAAGGCATTAATAATCGTTTTAACCGCTTCCGAGGCCTCTAACAAATAGCTGGTTGCCGAAACAAAAGAGATGTTTTTCAAATGTGGGTATCTGTCCTCATCCAGTTCTCTGTGCGCGTTAGTGATCATTTCCGCCTGGTAACCTTTGCGCACCAATACCGTCATATCAGAAGCATCTACTCCTCTCGCCAACAGGTCCTCCATTGTATCAAACATATCCTTGAGAATAATCTCGGATACATCGCTATCCTCGTTCTCATCCGTTTGAGCAGTAAATGCTTTGCAACGTACATATCCGCCACGTTTGTCATCCGACCTATAGAAATTGTCCAAGGCGGCATCCTCAAAACCTTCGTTATAAATACGTTTCACTAATTTCTGCTCATCCTCATCGACGTTCTCAACCACTTTAGAGTAGTTATCCATAATGAACCTGAAAAGCGATAGGTTAAATTCCACCACTCTCTCGCAGCTACGGAAATTGCGTGTAAGCGAAGTAAACCGCTTATTGACTCTCTCTCCGGCATAGCCACATATTTTCTCGTTCTCCAAGCCGTCCATGATATGCCAGTCTCCGTTTCTCCATCGGTAAATGGACTGTTTGATATCTCCCACGATAAGCAACGTATTTCCTACTCCCGCCAAAACATCACGGAGCAATTGCTCAATGACACTCCATTGCAACCGACTGGTATCCTGGAACTC